>CALZAF010000127.1 GCA_945612775.1 uncultured bacterium
AAATTTTCCGCTCGCGAAGCATCGCAGTTGACCTCCTCCGTTCGGCAATGCCCTTATGGCGCGATTTGGGCGCTTTCCAGGTGATTTTGCCGCCGTCGGTGGTGTCGTGTGCCGCTTGCGGACTGTCGTCGCTCAGAATGCGTCAAAATGAGCCACAAATGGCGCGATTTTGTGCCTTCTGGGGCAAATTTCTTTTTGCGTTGATAATCAATAACTCAACGAAAACTTGTAACTTTGCATTGATATGAGCGAAATTAGTTATTTAGCACAGGGAGTGGAACTCCCTGAGATTAATCAATCGGCTGTAAATGAGTGGATTGCGCAAGTTGCGCAAAATCATGGGCGCACGGTTGGCGACCTTACTTACATCTTCTGCGACGATGAGAAGATTCTCGAAGTAAATCGCCAATTCTTGCAGCACGATTATTACACCGATATCATCACCTTCGACTACAGTAGCCGCAAGCGCATAGCGGGCGACATGTTTATATCGCTCGACACGATAAAAAGCAATGCTGAACTCTTTCAACGTGCTTATAATGAGGAACTTATGCGTGTTGTGATACATGGAGTGCTGCATCTTTGCGGCATCAACGACAAGGGTCCGGGTGAACGAGAAATAATGGAAATGCATGAGAATGAGGCACTTGCCATTCTCCCAAATAATGCAATAGAACGATGAGATTTGAATATGATGTGATAGTGATAGGTGCAGGGCACGCAGGCTGCGAGGCGGCTTGCGCGGCTGCCAATTTGGGCTCCGACACGCTGCTCATCACTATGGATATGAATAAGATTGCCCAGATGAGTTGCAACCCCGCTGTGGGTGGCATCGCTAAGGGTCAGATAGTGCGCGAAATCGATGCTTTGGGCGGCCAGATGGGTATTGTTACCGACCGCTCGGCTATTCAATTCCGCATGCTTAATCGCAGCAAGGGTCCAGCTATGTGGAGTCCTCGAGCGCAAGCCGACCGAACAAAGTTCATGGCTGAATGGCACAACGTGGTGGAGAATACCCCCAACCTATCGATGTGGCAGGATTCGGTGGTTGAGCTGCTGTTCGACGGCGACGCTGTGGCTGGCGTAAAGACAGCCGTGGGCGTGGAATTTAAGGCAAAGGCTGTGGTGCTAACCGCTGGAACTTTCTTGAACGGACTGATGCATATCGGTCCGGTGCAGATGACCGGCGGCCGCATCTCCGAGCCTGCAAGTCATGGCATAACCGAACAGCTCCGTTCGATGGGATTTGCCACCGACCGCATGAAGACGGGTACTCCGGTGCGCCTCGATGCGCGCACCATCGACTACTCGAAGTGCGGCGTGCAGGAGGGCGACAGCGACTTCCATAAATTCTCTTATCTGCCCAGCGTGAGCCGTAAACTCAAGCAGCGCCCATGCTACATCGTTTACACTAATCCCGAGGTGCACGATGTGCTCCGCCGTGGCTTGCCGGAGTCGCCGCTTTTCAACGGCCAGATTCAGTCGATAGGCCCTCGCTACTGCCCAAGTATCGAGACCAAGATTGTGACCTTTGCCGACAAGACCGAACACCAACTCTTCATAGAGCCCGAAGGCGAAACTACACAGGAGATGTACCTAAACGGCTTCTCTTCGTCGCTCCCATGGAAGATTCAGTTCGAGGCTTTGAGCAAGATTCCTGCCTTTGCCAATCTGCAAATCTATCGCCCGGGATATGCCATCGAATACGACTTTTTCGACCCTACGCAGCTCAAACATACACTCGAGACTAAGCGCATACGCAACCTCTTTTTCGCCGGTCAGGTGAATGGCACCACTGGTTATGAGGAGGCGGCAGGGCAGGGCTTGATAGCCGGCATCAATGCTCACCAGAATGTGGTGGGCGGCGAACCCTTTGTGCTCGGCAGAGATGAGGCATACATCGGTGTGCTCATCGACGACCTCGTGACCAAGGGCGTGGACGAACCGTATCGCATGTTCACATCGCGCGCCGAATACCGCATTTTGCTCCGTCAGGACGATGCCGATATGCGCCTCACCGAGCGATCTTATCGTATAGGCCTTGCTACCCAGGAGCGCTACGACCTTATGGTGTCGAAGCGAGATCAGGTGCAGCATATCGTGGAGTTTGCCCGAGAATTTTCGGTAAAGGCAAGCATCATCAATCCCATGCTCGAACAAGCAGGGTTGCCCACGCTGAAGCAGGGCACTAAGTTGTATGAACTCATTCTGCGCCCGCAGCTCACCATACAGTTGCTCGCCACGATGATTCAGCCACTCGCCGACGAGCTCGATAACCTCGAAGCAGAGCGCCGCGAGGAGATAATCGAGGCGGCCGAAATACTTATCAAGTATCAGGGCTACATAGAGCGTGAGCGAATCATTGCCGACAAGATACAGCGCCTCGAGAACCTGAAGATTAAGGACCGCTTCAATTATAGCGAGATTAATGCCCTCTCAACCGAGGCGCGACAGAAGCTCGAACGCATCAATCCCGAGACCGTGGCGCAAGCATCGCGCATCCCGGGCATTTCGCCGAGCGACATCAATATATTGCTTTTATTATTAGGAAGATAAACCAAAATTGTTTCACGTGGAACAATTTCAACGAAAAACCTCAATATTTATGGAACAAGAAAAAATAGAAAAGGTAAAAAGCCTTATTAGAAACATTCCCGACTTTCCATCGAAGGGAATCTTATTCCGCGACTTGACAACTGCATTTAAGGATGCAGAGGGTTTGGCAATCATCACCGAGAGCCTTGTGGAAAAATATGCCGGACTGGGCATAACCAAGGTGGTGGGCGTGGAGGCGCGCGGTTTTATCGGCGGCTCGATTCTCGCTCGCGAACTCGGCGCTGGTTTCGTGCCTTTGCGCAAACCGGGCAAATTGCCTGCCGACACCGTTAGCAAGTCGTATGCCAAGGAGTATGGCACTGATACCATCGAAATCCACCGCGACGCCATCGATGAAAACGATATCGTGGTAATTCACGACGACCTTCTCGCCACTGGCGGAACTATGCTCGCTGCCTACGAACTCGTGAAATCGATGAATCCTAAGAAGGTTTATATCGACTTTATCGTGGAACTTTCGGGTCTCGAAGGCCGCAAACTGTTCCCTGCCGATGTGCCTGTGAATGCTATGATAGTATATTAATGCCTCTATACCCCCTGATGCGATTGCTGCCTTCAGGGGGATAATTGCATTTTGTAATAACCCCTAATTTTTCCCCGCAGATAGGTGATGACGCCAAGCGAAGAACTGAAATTGAAGATTAGTCTGCTGCCCGAGTGCCCCGGAGTGTATCGTTACTACAACCGCGATGGGGTGGTGATATATGTGGGCAAAGCAAAGAATCTGAAACGCCGTGTGAGCAGTTATTTCAACCGTGTTCACTCGGTGGCTCGCACCAATATCCTCGTTCGCAATATCCACGATATGCAATACACCGTGGTGGCTACCGAAGAAGATGCGCTTCACCTCGAGAATAGCCTGATTAAGGAATATCAGCCGCACTACAATGTGCTGCTCAAGGACGATAAGTCGTACCCTTGGATTTGCATCACCAATGAGGCTTATCCGCGTGTTTTCGTCACTCGCAACAAGCCGCCGCGCGGTGCTCGCTGCTTCGGTCCCTATGCGCATAGCAATATGGCTCGCGTGGTAATAGATGTGATTCGCAAAATCTATCCGTTGCGCACGTGCCATCATGCTATCAACGACGACGTGGTCTCGCGCCAGAAAATTCCGCTTTGTCTGCAATATCACATCAAGAATTGTGAGGGTTGTTGCCGCGGATTGGTAAGCGTGGAGAAATATGCCGAATACATCGAGGGCGTGAAAAAGATTCTCAATGGTGACACGCGCGAACTCACCGATCATCTCATGGACGAGATGATGCGACTCTCGGATGAATTGCGTTTCGAGGAGGCGCAGGTGCTCAAGGAGAAATATCAGCTCATCGAGAAATATCGCGCCAAGAGCGAGGTGGTGAGTCAGCAGGTGCACAACATCGACGTGTTCTCGCTGCTGCGCGACGAGGATGCTGCATTTATCAATTTCATGCATGTGCGCAACGGCGCAATAGTGAAGGCGCTGACCATAGAATATAAAATCCGACTCGATGAAACCGATGAGGAACTTATGTCGATTGCCATCGATGAGCTCCGCGAACGCTTTGATTTGTCGTTGAAGGAAGTGGTGGTGTCGGTGTTGCCCGATGCGGAATTTGCCGATGTGCGATTCGTGATTCCGCAGCGCGGCGATAAGCGCAAACTGCTCGAACTATCGCTCAGCAATGCCAAGCAATATAAGGTGGATAGGCTGAAGCGTATGGAGAAGCTTAATCCCGAGCAGCGCGTTACACGAACCTTGATGACCATGCAGCGCGATTTCCGCCTGAACGAGTTGCCTCGCCATGTGGAGTGCTTCGATAACTCCAACATTCAAGGCACAAATCCTGTGGCGTCGTGCGTGGTATTTAAGAACGCCAAACCGTCGAAAAAGGACTATCGGCATTTCAATATCCGCACCGTAGAAGGCCCCGACGATTTCGCCTCGATGAAGGAGGTGCTTACTCGCCGCTACACCCGACTGATGGAGGAGGGTGAGGAGCTGCCGCAACTGGTGGTGGTGGATGGCGGTAAGGGTCAGTTGAGCGCCGCTGTCGAGGCTTTCGATGAAATGGGTATTCGCGGTAAGGTGGCGCTTGTGGGCATCGCCAAACGCCTCGAGGAAATCTATTTCCCGGGCGACAGTGTGCCGCTGTATATCGATAAAAATAGCGAGTCGCTGCGTGTGGTGCAGCATCTGCGCGACGAGGCGCACCGCTTCGGCATAACGCATCACCGCAACCGCCGTAGCAAGAGTCAGATTAGCACTATGCTCGATGGCGTGAAGGGTCTCGGTCCGAAAACCCACGAAGCGCTCATCAAGCACTTCAAGAGCATGAAGCGCGTGAAGGAGGCAAGTGAGGCTGATGTAGCAGCAGTGATAGGTGCGGCAAAGGCGCGACTTGTGCTTAATGCATTGAATAACAGTCAATTAGATAATAATTACAACAATGAGAATAGTGATTCAGAGGGTCCAGAGAGCCTCGGTAACGATTGATAATCAGCTCTTTAGCGAGATTGGCGCTGGGCTGATGATACTTGTGGGAGTGCGCGAGGGCGACGAGCCTGCCGACATGAAGTGGCTTGCCGCAAAAGCTGCAAATATGCGCATTTTCGACGATGAAAACGGCGTTATGAACCGCAGCGTTATGGATGTGGACGGCGAAATTCTTGCGGTGAGCCAATTTACGCTCAACGCTTCGACCAAGAAGGGCAATCGCCCATCCTACATTTTTGCGGCAGGTCATGATGTGGCAATTCCGCTCTACGAGGGCTTTTGCGCCGAACTCGAAGCCATTACCGGCAAACCTGTGAAGCGTGGCAAGTTCGGTGCCGACATGAAAGTGGAATTAATCAACGATGGACCCGTGACAATTATTGTAGATTCGAAACTAAAAGAGTAACTTTGCCCCGATGACTATCGAAGAAGCTCAAAATAAGGTTGACGAATGGATTAAGACCTACGGAGTGCGCTATTTCAGCCCGCTCACCAATATGGCGATACTCACCGAGGAGGTGGGTGAGGTGGCTCGTGTGATGGCGCGAACCTATGGCGACCAGTCGTGCAAACCCAGCGATGAGAACAAAAATCTTGCCGATGAACTCGCCGATGTGATGTGGGTGCTGATGTGCATCGCCAACCAGACTGGCGTGGATCTCACCGATGCTTTCGTGAAGAATCTCGAGAAAAAGACGCTGCGCGACAGTCACAGGCATAAGGACAACCCCAAACTGAAATAATCGAATAAATTTAGCAATACAAAAGAGAATTATGGAAAATAACAAGTATCAGCAGGTAATTGCCGATAGCAAGGTGGTTACCGACGACGCTAAGGTGAAGGCTGAAGTAGAGGCTCTGCTTGCCGCTCATCTTGCCGCGAACGATAATAAGGATGTGTATAAGATGATGTTCAACTGCATCGACCTTACCACCCTTGGCACCGACGACAGCGAACGCTCGGTGGCAGCATTCACTCAGAAGGTGAATGATTTTGAATCGAACTATGCCGAATTCCCCAATGTGGCTGCCATCTGCGTCTATTCTAAGTTCGCCGAAGTGGTGCGCGAAAATCTCGAAGCTTCCGACGTGAATATAGCGGTTTGCTCGGCTAATTTCCCTTCTTCGCAGGCTCGCCTTGAGGTTAAGACTGTGGAAACTGCCCTCGCCGTTGCCGATGGCGCTAACGAGGTGGACATCGTGTTCCCGGTTAACTACTTTATGGATGGCGCCTATGAAGAAATAGCCGATGAAATAGCCGAAATCAAGCAATCGGCTCGCCACGACGATGTTGAGGCTCACTTGAAGGTGATTCTCGAGACTGGCCTGCTCAAAACGGCTGAAAACATCAAGATTGCTTCGATTTTATCGATGTATTCGGGCGCTGACTTCATCAAGACATCTACCGGCAAGATTTATGCAGGCGCCACAGTAGAGGCTGCCTATGTGATGTGCCAGTGCATCAAGGAATACTATGAGAAGTGTGGCCGCATGGTGGGCTTCAAAGCATCGGGTGGCGTTCGCACCACAGCCGACGCGCTCAAGTATTACACCATCGTGAAAGAAGTGCTTGGCGAAAAGTGGCTTAACAACCGTTATTTCCGCATCGGCGCTTCGAGCCTTGCCAATAATTTGTTTGCCGACATCACCGG
>CALZAF010000128.1 GCA_945612775.1 uncultured bacterium
AGACATTGGTTGAAGATTACAACTATTGGGATATGCCTATTGCAGAATTATTTAAACAGAAAAAAGATGGTAATCCTGGGTTTGATTTTCATACAGTAACTCCAGATGGTTTACTTTTAATGTTTGGGGAAGCCAAATATGTTGCTAATACTACAGCTTATAACTCTGCGCTTAATCAGATAGGAGATTTTATTAATCAGCGAAAAGATATTAAGGACTTGTACGAAATAGGTCAGTTTATGCCTTCTCAAACGCCATTGGATAATGCTAATAATAACATTAAGGGATATGTAGCAGCATTTTCCACTAATGGAGCGACTGATACCTACATAGTTTCTAAAATTAAAGGGCACAAAAATTATAATATGCTATCATCATATCCATCATTTATTGCAATTGCTATTGATTTATGAAAATAGAAGATCTTAAAAATAGAAATTTCGCAGAAGATATACTTGGACGGATATTGTCAAATATCTATAAAATAGGACCAGTCCGACCAACAGACTACGAAATATTGTCTTATATTTCAATTTTCCATCCGGAATTGATAGAGCAGCATATTGATGATATTAATCTGTATTTGGGGCTGTTCTACAAAGAAATAATTACACCTAAATCGTTACAAGGATGTGTGCAGAAAATGTTTTTGGAATGTATCGCAGAGCATTTCGGCAAGACATATACTCCAGTTCAAACAAGTATTTTGAATAATAGTGAAGAGAAAAAAATATTCAGCTTTTCTGCACCTACTAGTACAGGCAAATCTCATGTTTTGTTTTCTATAATTGAAGAGTCTGAACGAGATGTTGTGGTTGTTGTACCATCTAGAGCTTTAATTAATGAGTATTATCTTAGATTATGTGAAGAGATACAAGACAAGTCTATAAACATTCTAACCTATGTTGATAAAATAAATACTGCTAGGTGTAGAAGAAACATTTTTGTCCTTACTCCAGAACGATGCAAAGATTTATTTAGACTTAAGGATCAATTCTCGATCGATGTGATTATTTTTGACGAAGCACAACTTACGGATGAGAAAGGAAAGAGAGGATTATATTTTGATGCAATAGTTAGACGATGTAATAGAGAATTGCCTAATTCGAAAATAATATTTGCACATCCGTTTGTCAAGAATCCAGAAGCTCAAATTTCTAAAAACGCCTTATCGACTGAGCAATCAATTTCTGAAGTGTACAATCAACAAAATGTAGGTCAGATTTTTATGTGCGAAAAGCCTAATGGTCGTTTTTGTTATTTTGGAAGTGATACAAGTGTTTTTAATAATAAGCAACTAGCCTGTGGTTATGATCCGATAGAAGCATGCATAAAAGCCAATGGAAGTATTCTGTTTTATGTTTCAAAGAACTCCATTATTTCCAATGCTTATCTTAATGTGTTCAGTAAGTATATTAGTTTATGCTCTGAAATAGAAGATCCGGAATTTCTTGAAATCATTGAAGAATTAAGGGATTTTACGGGTGGAGGGACTGTCGCTTATATGAATTATTATTCACAGATGCTTGCATTGCTGAAGCGGGGCATTGTCATCCATCACGGTTCCCTACCTTTGAAAGCAAGAATGCTTGTTGAGAAATTTACGCGAAAACATTTCTGTAGAATATGTTTTGCCACATCTACACTCGAGCAAGGTATCAATATGCCGTTTGATATTGTCTATATTGATCGTCTCGAATCCCAAAAGCATTTAGCAATAAAAAATCTTATTGGCCGTGCTGGTCGTTCAAGTAAAGAGCGAAAAATAGATTTTGGTATTGTAATAATTGCATCTACAAAAGTTGCCAAACTCAGAAAACAGCTGGGTCAAACAGTTATGCTTAATACGCAATCGCAACTGGACGATAATAAAGAACTTGATGCTGATTATAATGATTTTAAAGACGCCATTCTTAATGATACTTTCTCGGATCAATTTAATCTTACACAGAATCAAATCATAAAACTATCAGACAATACCCTTAATTCTATACTAAAATGTGTTATTGATAAGATTTTCAACAATATAGAGGAAAGAGGCGATGTAAATCTGTCTAAAGAAGACAGGAAAATAGTTGTTGATGCGTTCCACCGATTCTATTCTAATTACTTAGGTCGCGAATTGCAGTTAGGAGAAAAAGCTATTCTAACAACAGCTTTTTACATTATGATTTGGAGAATACAAGGGCGTACATTTAGTACGATATGCCATTCGCGATATGCTTTTTTAAGTCGTGAAAGTGAACGCTCTAGATTAGATAGACTTGGGCAATCGACAGACCATATATTAGCAAAGTTTACCCAAAAGTATGCAGAACTTCCTAATAATAATTTGTATAGTCCTATCTCTCTATTTTCCAAGGGTCTTAAAGCAAAAGATGTAGACTATGACATAATAACCTATGACACATATGATTATCTTGACAAATTAATAGGACTATATCTATCTGATATTTTTTATGCTGCGTTCATAAAATATAATGAGCGTTGTCCAGATGAAAGAGCTGTAAAAATGGCTAATTTGATAAAATATGGTACTTACAATACGAAACATATTTGGATGTTAAGATATGGAATGTCTTTTGAAGATATCGAATTGTTAGAAGACTATATTGAGTCAATTGATGAACAGGGGATAATTGTAACACATGAATTTGCAAATCTTCCATAAAAAATAAGGGGCTGTATCGATAGATTTATAGAATAAACACTACAAACTATTAATTAATCAATAAATGGACAAACTGACCCAAGAGCAGCGCCATCGTTGTATGTATGCGATAAAGAGCAAGAACACAAAGCCAGAATTGTTGGTGAGAAAGTTCTTGTTCGGCCGTGGGGTTCTGTATAGACTGAATCATCTGCGGCTTCCTGGATATCCCGATTTGGTTTTGCACAAGAACAAAACTGTTATTTCCTGAACAACACGCCCAAAAGACGCCAATTTTGGGAAAGGAAAATCGCTAAAGGGCTCGTTGCGAGTTCTTTAGCGATTCGTTTTGTGGTCCCACTTGGGCTTGAACCAAGGACCCCCTGATTATGAGTCAGATGCTCTAACCGACTGAGCTATAGGACCGTTACTGGCCGTGGCGCAGTATGCATCATGCGCCGTTGGGCGAAAATGCAGTGCAAAGTTAATGTTTTTTGGTGATGTTTGCAACTTTGGGGGCAATTTTCAGCAAAATTTGTTTGAAATATGCTGCAAAATGCTTTGGTGGGGTGGCTGGAAATGGGGCTCTGATTGGTCAATTTATCGAATTTTGTTGTCTAAATAGTTGTTTTAGTAGAATTTATGATATAAATTTGCGAATGAAAGGTACGTTTAATCAATCATATTCTTGGTAATAGAGAGATCTAATTTATAAAATACTTTATATGAAAAAACTGAAAATGCTGAATACGACGCTGATTTCGGCGTTGTTGTTATTGTTTGCGAGTTGTATCGATGACAAGTATGACCTTGGAGATATCGATACTACGGTAGAAGTGAAGGTGGTGGATTTGGTGGTTCCTATGAACCTGGATGAAATCACTTTGAGTTCGCTCATCTCTCTTGATGAGGGGAGTGAGATTAGGGAAATTAATGGTGAGTATGTGTTTGTGAAGGAGGGCGAGTTTTCGTCGGACGATGTCGATGTGGCTCCTATCAGCATCGGTGCTCCTTACATTCCATCTACTCATTCTGAAATTGGCATCCCGTCGAACTTGCAGGTGGGCAATGATGTGCTCATAGCAAGTGGCAAGAGTGCTACGCTCGACTTGGTGGCTGTGAAGACTTCGTTTGAGGCTTTGGCTGTTGACGTTGCGCCTGAGATTCGTGCTATCGACCGTGTAGGGATGGACTTCTCGGTGGTGATGACTTTCCACATCGATGGCCTTGATGGGGTGGTGAATAGTTTTAGGTATAAGAATCTTGTGATGGCGCTGCCTAAGGGTTTGAAATGTGCGGTGGACAAGGGTAGCTTCGACGCTGCTACTGGGCTTTACACGCTGGACGATTGCTTGGTTACCAACAATGCGCTGTCGGTTAGGTTTACTTTCCAGGAGTTGGATATGTCAAAGGCGAAGGCTGAATTTTCGGCCGAGAATCACTCGTTCCGTTTTGCCGATGAGATTGCCATCTTGTCGGGAAAGCTTGAGTTTACGGCAGCTGGCCTTGTGCCTGGGGCAAAATTGCCGAGCATGGTGACTGTGGAAAACACTTACTCCGCATCGGATATTAACGTCGATAAGTTTAGCGGCAAGTTGTCGTATCAGCCCAATGGGTTGTCGCCCGATCCGTTCGTAATCGGCGATTTGCCCGATGTTTTGAGCCAGCCGGGCACCGATTTGGGCATTACCAATCCGCAAATCTATCTTTCGTTCACCAATCCGCTCTACACCTATAAGCTATGGGCAGATGTGGTTCTCGACTTAATGACGCGTCGTGATGGAGGAAATTGGGATGTGTTTAAGCTCGACGATGGCTCGTTCCGCCTCGATGGCAGCAAGCTGCACACCACTTATTGCCTGTCGCCAACGGTGCCTGAGTCGTATGCCGAAGGTTTTGAGGGAGCTCAGCATGTGAAGTTTACCTCGCTTTCGAGCGCGCTTCGTGGCAATGGATTGCCCGATGAAATAGCCATCGACGTCGATCAGTCGAAGGTGCCCGAGCAGCAGGTGACCGACCTTGCGCTTGGCACCAATTTGGGCAAATTTGAGGGCAAATATATGTTCTATGCTCCGCTCAATCTGCAAGACGGATCGTGCGTGATATATGAAGATGTGCTCGATGGATGGAACGACGAGGACCTCGACAAGGTGAAAGTGACCAGAATCGACGTTTCGGCTAAGGTAGATAACGAGTGCCCTGTGTCGGTTAAGTTTGAGGCTTATCCAATTGATGTCAACGGCAATCGCCTGAGCAATGTTACGGTTGACTGCGCCGAAGTGCCAGCCAGTTCGCGCGATGCCGCACTAAGCATTGTGGTGAACGGTGAAGTTAAGCACCTCGATGGACTCGTGTTTAAGGCTACGGCAGTGGCACATCAGGGCAATACACTGTCGCCAAGCATGAAGCTCAAGCTTCACGACATCAGAGTGAAAGTGTCGGGCAGCTACATTACCGAACTGTAACGCCAACGGCACTGCATCAACAATTATCTATCACACAATAATTTGCACTACAATATGAAATTAAATATCAAAACCATTATATTAGGCCTCGGCGTGGCGTGCGCATCGTCGGCGGTGGCACAACACACCAATTCGGGCTATTTTCTCGACGGATATCTATTCCGCTATCAGATGAACCCAGCCATCGGCAACAACCAAAACTATGTGTCGATGCCGGGCATCAATAATATCAATGTGGCAGAGCGCGGTACGCTGGGCGTTACCGACATCTTCTATAACGTCAATGGCAAGACCACCACATTCCTCAATCCTGAGGTGAGCGCCGATGAGGCTATGAAGAAATTCAAGGGCACCAACCATGTGGGCGTTAACACTAAAATCGATGTGCTTTCGTTTGGCTTTAAGGCATTTGGCGGATATAACACCTTCAACATCAACGCACGCGCCAATGCAGCCGTGAAGTTGCCATCCGACATCTTCCGCCTGCTCAAAGAGGGCGTGAGCAACGACACCTACAACATAGCCAACGTGGCAGCACATGCCGACGCCTACGCCGAAATAGCACTCAACCATTCGCACCAAATCACTAAGAACGTGCGCATCGGCGTCACCCTAAAGGGACTCGTAGGCGCAGGAAACGTCGATCTCGACTTCAAGAAAGCTCAGCTCGAGCTACGCGAAGACTCGTGGGACGTGGTGACCGATGCCGAAGTGCAAGCCAGCATAAAAAATCTGCAATACACCTCCTCGATAAGCGAAGAGACAGGCAACATGTGCATCGACGACATTGATATCGAGAAATTTGGCGTAGCAGGCTACGGCGCAGCCCTCGACCTCGGCGCCGTGGTGAATATCGGCGACTTCGAATTGAGCGCAGCAGTGCTCGACCTCGGCGCAATAAGCTGGAGCAACAACTATCTGGCATCGACCGACGGCGAACACCGATTCTCCACCGACAAATACACCTTCAACGTTGACGACGAAGCAGCCAACAGCTTCGAAAACGAGTTTGAACGCATGGGCGACGACCTCGCAGTGCTCTACGAGGTAAAAGATATGGGCGACCAAGGCAGCCGCCTACGCATGCTCGCCACCACAATCAACCTCGGCGCCAAATACACACTCCCCACCTACAAAGCCCTCAGCTTCGGACTGCTAAGCTCGTCGCGCCTGCAAGGCGACTTCTCGTGGACCGAAGTACGCCTCTCAGCCAACTATGCACCATGCCGATTCTTCTCCATGGGCGCAAACGTGGCAACAGGCACCATAGGCTCAGGACTCGGATGGATGATAAATCTGCACCCAACAGGCTTTAACCTATTCGCCGGCATGGACTACACCTGCCTAAAACTGGCAAAGCCCGGAGTGCCCACCAACAGCACCACCACCGTAAACTTCGGTATCAACATTCCATTCTAAGCCCACACAATTTTCAGGCAAAAAAAGAAAGGCCCAAAGATAACATTTGATAAATATTTCACGGATTTACACAAAAATGCCGGCATCAACGCCGCAGCAAATGTGTGAATCCGTGAATGTTTTTATCGGACAGCAATAGTTGAAATCATATTTCTTGCCGGCATACTAAGCTATAAAATCCCTTAAAACGGCGT
>CALZAF010000129.1 GCA_945612775.1 uncultured bacterium
AGCAACCTGTCTTCGAAGAGCGCTACCGACTTCAAGAATGATATGCAGGAGCTTATATCGCAGCAACTCACTGCCATAGGCTTCAACGAGATTCTTAACAACTCGCTCACCGCACTATCCTACTATGCCGACTGCGAAACCTATCCCGAAAGCAGCGCCGTGAAGCTCATGAACCCATTGAGCAACGACCTCATGCTTATGCGCCAAACTCTGCTCTTCGGCGGTCTCGAAAGCATAGCTCACAACGTGAACCGTCGCAGCAGCAACCTCAAAATGTATGAGTTCGGCAATATCTACCAATACGACGCCAATGCCGACAACAGCGAACGCGTGCTCGCCCGCTACAGCGAAAACACCGAACTCGGCTTGTGGATTACCGGCAAGACCCACGACGGCAACTGGGCTGAAGCTCCACGCGAAACATCGGTATTCGACCTCAAAAAGATGGTAGAAGACATATTCGCACGCCTCGGCGTGAGCGAAAAAGAGCTCGTAGCCAAGCAAATCAAGAACGACGTGCTGAGCCCATGCCTGGTGTATGAAAACCGCGGCGGTAAGCTAATTGCCGAATTAGGCGTAGTGGCAAGCAAGCAACTCAAGAAGTTCGACATCTCGCAAGCCGTATATTTCGCACACATCAACTGGGACGCCCTCATGAAGATGTGCGCCAAGAAGAAAGTTACATTTGCCGACCTGCCAAAGACTCAGCCAGTGAAGCGCGACCTCGCTCTGCTTATCGACAAGGAAGTAACCTTCGACGACATTAAGCGCGTGGTGACCCAAAGCGAAAAACGCCTGCTACGCGACGTAACCCTATTCGACGTCTATGAAGGCAAGAACCTCGAAGCCGGCAAGAAGTCGTATGCTATCAGCATCACCCTGCAAGACGACCAAAACACGCTTCAAGACAAACAAATCGACGCATCGATGAACAAAATCATCGCCAACCTCGAGAAGCAAGTAGGCGCCAAGCTCCGCTAATAAGCGCGAATACACTAACAATCCGACAAAAACGAAAAAAGAACGAAATAGAAACAATAAAAAAATCAAATTAATCTATGGGAAGAGCGTTTGAATATCGCAAAGCGCGCATCATGGCGCGTAACAGCAAGAACAGTAAAGCATTTTCTAAGTTCAGCAAGGAAATCACCATGTGCGTAAAGGCAGGTGGTGGTGATCCAGATACCAACAGCCGCCTCCGTGCCCTCATCGCATCAGCCAAGTCGGCTGGTATGCCTAAGGATACCATCGACCGTGCCATCAAGAAGGCCACCGACAAAGACACCAGCGACTACAAGGAAGTTACATACGAAGGCTACGGCCCATTCGGCATCGCCATCTTCGTAGAAGCTGCCACCGACAACAACACCCGCACCGTGGCTAACGTTCGCAGCTATTTCAATAAGTTTGGCGGCACACTTGGCACTCAGGGTTCTCTATCATTCGTATTCGCCCGCAAAGCCGTGTTCACCGTAGGCGCTAAGGACGGTATCGATATGGACGAACTCGAACTCGAACTCATCGACTTCGGCGTTGACGAACTCTACCTCGACAGCGAAGAAAACACTATCGTAGCTCAAGGCGACCCAGAATGTTACGCTCAACTTCAACAATATTTCGAAGAAAACGGCTTCGAAATCAAGAGCGCCGAATTTATCCGTATCGCCAACGACTTCAAGGAAGTAACTGAAGAACAGCGCGAAACCCTCAACAAGCTCCTCGACAAGTTCGACGAAGACGAAGACGTAACTGCTGTTTATCACAACATCAAGGAAGACGGCGACGAAGAATAATCCTCACCGAATTTCCTCGAAAATAGCTCACATCCCGCAGGTTCCACCCCGCGGGATGTTTTTTTATGACTTCGTCATTGCGTCACCCAAAAATCTTGACCCATAGGCCACAAATGATGATTATCGGTCAGATGTGGGATACTTGATATCACTCACTTATTCGCGGGTTTGGGGTTTGGGTTTGCCGGAGCTGTATAATGTGCCGTTTATTCTACATTCTTCGGGGGCGGTGTGCTCAAAATCGGTCACAGCTACATCTTGGATGATCACTTTGTTGCCATAAATGACGTTTCTGCCGTTGATTAAATAACTGCGCATAACTTTGATGGGGGTTTGGATTGAATCTATGCGGCAAAGTTCCCATTTCTTTGCGTCGTTGTTGTATGTGGTGCCATAGACGAAATCTTTATCTATCATCCAATTGCCAAGGCGTCGAAAAGTAGCCCTATCAACGTCGAGTCGCACATCCTCCAGATAGACAAAATCTTTATCGCGAATCCATTTTCTTTCCAGAATATTATCGCGCCTCATAAAGTATTCGGCTGTGGCGGCGTCGATGCCGCTTGTGCTTGGGTGCACTATGGGTGTAAAGCCCTGGTAATCTATGACATATGCGTGATTTTTATCTACAGCCAATCCGCTGGCGTTGACATGGAATGAAGGCACATCCACATTGTACACTGCCATATCTCTGTGCCATACATGTGTGGCGTCCTTTGCCCAACAGTCGTCTAAAACTTCAAATGTGGCTTGGTCGGCGTCGCGGAGATAGCCCCATGTGCCGTGACTGAATAGGGCTAATGAATGCTTCACAGAGATATAATATATCCCTATGAAGTTCTTATAGTAAGTATAATGCTCGGTGCTCACTTTGTTGCCCCTTGGAATGGGAAAGGTGACAATCATGCTCGCGCCGATGTATGCCGACAGAAGAAGAATTGGGATTGCCACTAATATTTTAGTTGCTACCTTCATCGGCGTTTATTCGGATTGTGAGATGATGTCCCAAACGGTGCGGCTCAGGTTGTGGGTGGAGTCGTTGCGCGAATATTCCCAGTACATTGCTCCGCGTAGCTGCTTTTCGTTGGCGAAACGGCATTTTTCGGCGAGCGACTTTTCGTTGTCGAAGCTATAGACCACAGTGCCTACCGAGTCGGTGAGATAGGCATATTGGCCTTCGTCGTTCCAATGTTCGGTGAGGGCATTTTCGCTCTTGAACACTTCGATGTCGGTGCCGCGCTGTGGTCGCATGGTGCCTTTGCCGTAGAATGCGAGGCCCACTACCAGTTTTTCTACTGGCACACCCGAATCGATGTGGCATTTCACTGCTCGTTCGATGGTCATATAGTCGTCGTCGGCCGAGCGGAGTGCAGAGTGGTGGCGTGGCACCACTGCCATGTCGTACGACATCACGTTCACAAAGTCGAGATAAGGCAGCACAGCGTCGAAATCTACAAATCGCGCCGATGCTACCGATGCAAAGGTCAGCAGAGCCTTTTTGCCGAGGGCTTGACGCAGGTCGCGCATCAGCAGCGTGAAGTTTTTGGTGTCGTCGGGGCTCGACGAGATGCCAGCCGATGAGCTTGTGGGGTATTCCCAATCGATGTCGATTCCATCGAGGTGGTGGCGCTTAACTGCCTCCATGCACGAGGCAATGAAGCTGGTGCGCAGATTGCTGTCGGCAGCCATTTCGCTGAAGTTGCCGCTGCCCCATCCGCCTATCGATAGGAGCACTTTTAGGCGAGGGTTCTTCTCTTTGAGAGCCACTATCTGGTCGAGGCGCTCGGGATGGCTTATGATGAGGCTGTCGAAGGAGTCAGCCACATGGCCAAAGGCATAGTTGATGTGCGTCATGAGCGATGGATCGGGCATAACATCGCTTCCGGCGGTAACGTATGCCACCACCACTCGGCGGTTTGGGGTGTTCGATTCATACACTTCTTTTGCCATAAATATGACTGCAATAACGCAAATTGCTATCAAAATCGTTCTCTTCATGGTTGTCAAGTTTAGAAATTAGGTGAAATAAGTCTTTCTGATATAATAGTAATTTTGGTTGAGATTATCATAGCCAGCCAGCCGAGCGGTACCATTCGATGGCTTCGTCAACGCCGGCTTCGAGGTCGTACTTGGGGCTGAAGCCGAAGTCGGCTTGTGCCTCGGTGGTGTCGCAGAGCCAGTTGCGCTGCTTCATTATCTTAAATTTGTCGCCGTTGAGTGTGCTTGGCTTCATGGTGAGGGTGCCTATCGACTCTGCCACCTTGCACACTATCTTCACCACCCATAGCGGGCACTTCACGGGCAGCACCAAGCGCTTGCCGAGTTTGCGCGCCACTATCTTGCGGAACTCGTCCTGGGTGTAGCCTCGCGGTTCGCTTATGAAGTAAGCCTTGCGGGCGGCGCCATGTTCAAGCGAGTCGAGCACGGCAGCGGCGAGGTCCTTCACATAGATGAAGGTAAGCATCTGTTTGCGGAATCCCACGCTGAAGTCGAATCCCATCTTTATGCTCTTCATCATCAGATAATAGTCGCGTTCATGAGGTCCATACACTCCCGTGCAGCGGAATATGGTGTAGGGGAAGTCGGCTATCGAGCGCAGATAGCTCTCGGCATTGAACTTCGAGACGCCGTAGAAAGTGTTGGGGAAGGGTATGCTCTTGGCGCTGAATGGGGTGTAGCCCTTGTCGTCGCCCTGTCCCATAACGCTCAGGCTGCTCATCATCAGAAACACCTCGGGCACGGCATCGAGGTCACGCAGGCATTCCACAAAGAGCTTCATATAGTCGCAATTCACTATCTGGAATGTGCGGAAATTGGTGCACTTAGTGGCGCCGAGGTTATGCACCACATAGTCCCACTTGCCATGCTGCTCTATGTGGCTCTTTAGGGTGTTATGCAGGTCGTCGGGCTCGGTAAAATCGAGCTCGATGAAATTTATTCTTGGGTCGGTGAGAAACTCAAGCGATGTGGTGGCGCGCACAGCAGCCCAAGTCTCATAGCCGCGGCTCAACGCCTCCGCTACGATAAAGCCGCCTATAAAGCCGCCTGCTCCGGTTATTAATATCTTTTTTGCCATTCTTGCGTAAGGTTTCAAATATTATGGTTGTAAATTTAATGTTTATTCTCGTTTTTGGCAAATGCAAGCCACTTTAATTAGCCGAAATGCCTCTCGAGAGCCTAAAAAAGAAGAAAGGTGATGATAGATATCATCACCAAGGCTTCTTGCGTTTTTCTAAATCAAGAAAAAGGTTCATTGATTTATATGACCTAATTATGAATATTTTCCTTTGATGCGGCGTTGCTCTCGCAAAACCAAATCAGTATTATTTCTTTTTGCTATGCAAATATATACTTATTACAATAATGTATCAAAAAATTTTGCACTCTTTAATACACTATTAATTAATTTTAAGATGTAATTTAACATTTCAAAAGACACGCATTTGCCTAAAACACTATAAATCAGGGGTGTAAAATTTTACAGAAGTATTACAAAGCTATTTCACACCGAATTATGGGATAAAACGAGGGGCAAAAATGCTAAAATGCATGCCCTACAAGGCTTATAAGCGGGTATTTAGCACCTTCTCCACTGCTGAAATCACCATCTGAGGCTGAATTCCGGTGAGGCAGAAGAAGTCGTTGTAGTAGCACTTCTTGTCGCCGAAGAGCGAGCATGGGCGGCACGCCATATTGAGCTGAACCACGTTCGCCTCGTCCTGCTTCCAGCCCATAAAGCCGCAGTAGGGGTGCGAGGCGCCCCACACCGACACCACCGGCACCCGCACGAGCGAAGCGAGGTGCATGTTCATATTGTCCATCGAGAGCATCACATCGCAGTGGCTAAGCAGGGCAAGTTCGGCAGGAAATCCGTTGCGGCATTCGGCAAGCGAAGTGGCATTGGCATATTTAGCAGTCCATTTGCGAAACTGGTCGCGCTCATTGTCGCCCTGACCGAGCAGAAAGATGCGCACGCCTTGCCATGCGGCTATCTGGTCGAGCACCTTCTCCATGAGGTGCATCGGGTAGATTTTGCCATTCCATTTGGCAAAAGGCGCCACGGCTATCCAGCGCTCGCCGGGCTGTTTGGCAGTCGACAAGTGGGCAAAAAGGGCAGAATCGGCTTGAGCATTATCACCATAAATCGAGGTAAATGTCTCGTCGAAGGTAAATCCCATGCGGTTGAGCGCTTCGCGATAGCGGTCGCGCTGGGTAACGAGCGGAAACATGCGCTTGTTGCGACGGCGAGTAAGGGCTCGTTTGCCCTTGGTGCCCTTGTCGATGCGCACCACCTTCTTCACACCCTGCAACCGCAGACACACGCCCAAGAGCCACGAGCGATATTCTCCTTGCAAATCCACCATGGCATCTATGCCATAGTCGTTCACCAATCGCCTTGCAAGGCGGCGCAGGCTGCCGAAGCTGCTGAGTTCTGTCCTATGGTCGATGCTCACCACCGTAAGGTTGGATGGAGCATTTACGAAAAGCGTAGAAGCCACCGACTGCGTAGCTATCACAAATCTCACATCAGGATGAGCCTCGCAAGCCGAATAGACCACAGGAATAGTCATCGCCACATCGCCCAACAAGCGAAATCGGGTGATTAACACATTGTGATATTTCGACTCCGTCGTCATCGACGGCACTTTATTAACTTGGTGACTCATTGCGATTATTTGATTTTTGTATTAGTTCGATTTGTTGCCTCACAAAACTATAAATAAAACTTGAATAAAACAAATATTCATCTCACACATGCGTACTTATAGCACTCAAGATTTAAAAAGCAGCAGTAGGACTCTTAAATAATTAGCATCTATGGCCTTAAGGTTGAAATCGGCACCACGTAGAGAATCAAAAAATATAAATAATCCGCTGAATACCAAAACATTCAAAATAAAATTCCGTGAAATG
>CALZAF010000130.1 GCA_945612775.1 uncultured bacterium
TAGATGACCTAATCCGCGGCAAGGTGACCATCAATTCATCGATTCTCGACGATAAAGTGCTATATAAGAGCGCCGACCAGCTGCCTACCTATCACTTGGCTAACATCGTAGATGACCACTTGATGGAAGTGAGCCACGTGATTCGCGGCGAAGAGTGGTTGCCAAGCGCACCATTGCACGTGCTGCTCTACGAAGCATTCGGCTGGGCCGACACAATGCCTCAATTCGTGCACCTGCCGCTGCTGCTCAAGCCTACCGGCAAGGGCAAGCTCAGCAAGCGCGACGGCAAGAAGCTCGGATTCCCTGTGTTCCCGCTCGAATGGCGCGACCAGGGCGAAGAAGGCGAAGAAATCTGGGCTGGCTACCGCGAATCGGGATTCTTGCCCGAGGCTGTGGTCAACTTTGTGGCTCTCCTGGGCTGGAATCCAGGCGACGGCCGCGAAATATTGAGCATGGACGAGCTCATCCGCGACTTCTCGTTCGCTCACTGCTCGAAGAGCGGCGCCCGCTTCGACTTCGACAAGGCTAAATGGTTCAACCACGAATATCTTATCAACATCGACGACGCTAAACTCGCCGAAATGTTCAAGCCAGTGCTCGAAGCCAACGGCGTGAACCCTGCCGACTATAGCAACGAGTTCTTGAGCCGCGTGGTGTCGCTCGTTAAGGGCCGCATCACCTTCGTTAAGGACTTGTGGGAACAATCGAAGTTCTTCTTCGTGGCTCCTACCGAATATGCCGAAAAGGACATCAAGAAGCGTTGGAAGGAAGACACTCCACGCATCATGGGCGAACTTGTGGAAGTGCTCAAGGGCATCGACGACTTCAGCTCGAAGCCATCGGAAGAAATCGTGCTTGGCTGGATTAGCCAGAACGAATATCACTTGGGCAATGTGATGAACGCCTTCCGCCTTGCCGTTGTGGGCGAGTGCAAAGGCCCTCACATGTTCGACATCACCGAACTCATCGGCAAAGACGAAACCATAGCCCGCATCCTGAAGGCTGTGGCTACTATAGGCAAATAATCGTAAAAAATATAATTATTTGCAGAGATACGCGGCACAAATCACTCTACCATGATTATTGCACTATGTTAATACGCCGTTTAGCAATGATACTACTACTGGCGATGGCAGCATCAAGCGCCATCGCCCAGCAAGTGGTGTGGAGCATCGACTTTGGCAGTGTTTTCGACAATCGCGAAGGCGACACCTCTAACGACCAGACCATAGCATTCACCCGTCTGGCTCCCGAGGTGGGCATCTCGCTGCTCGACGGGCAGCACTCGCTGCGCGGCGGCGTGGTGTGGGATCAGCCTATAGGCAACGGCTGGCGCGACTATCGATTGAATCCAACGCTCTATTATCGCTACAACGGCGGCGCATGGCGGGCATCATTCGGCATGCTGCCACGCACTCAGATGATGGAGCGTGCCCCAAAATTCCTCTGGAGCGACTCCATCGACTATCGTCAGCCCAACATACGCGGCCTGCTGGTGCAATATGTGAAGCCTACGGGCTATGTGGAGTTTATCCTCGACTGGCGACAACTGCAGACCGAGACTCAGCGCGAAGCATTCAACGTGGTGCTTAATAGCCGATACGCCTTCGGCGGCGGCGTAGCTTACGCAGGCGAACGATTGCAATATAATCACCTTGCCAAGCAGAAAAATGCTCCTGAGGGTCAGGGCGTGAACGACGACTTTATGTTCAACCCCTTCGTAGGCTTGGACCTAAGCCGCAAAGCCCTTCCGCTCGATAGCCTTAACGTGCGCGTGGGTGCGCTCATAGGCATGCAGCGATGCCGAATGGAGCACACATGGCACAAACCCATAGGCGTGCTCGCCGAACTCACTGCCGAATGGCGATGGCTGGGCGTGCGCGAAACATTCTACGCCGGCAAGAATCAGATGCCGCTCTACGGACTCTTCGGCAGCGAACTTAATATGGGTTCGCCATATTATCAAGCCAAGACCTATAGCCGCACCGACCTCTATGCCCACATCATCAGCAATAGATATGTAGATTTTGAGGCAGCACTCAATTTCCATGTCACTAAAGATGTGTTTGCGCTATGGCAGCAAGTGAGTCTGCGATTCTATATCGACAACACACTGTGGAGCCAACGAGGCAGCGCATCTAAAGCCGCTAAAATCAGCAATATTTACTAATACCACCATTGAGCAGCAATGAATTTCCTTTATAACTTGGGTATCGAAGCCTATCGCATAGGCGCCAGAATAGCATCAATCAAAAATCCGAAAGTAAAAAAGATGATTGATGGTCAGAAAGCCACTTTTCCCTATCTCGAGGCACGACGTAGCGAGATAGAGGGATGTGTGTGGATACATGCAGCATCGCTTGGCGAGTTTGAGCAAGGCCGTCCGCTGATAGAGCGCATCCGCCGCGACAATCCCGGCGAGCGCATATTGCTCACATTTTTCTCCCCATCGGGCTACGAGATACGCAAAAATTATGCTCAAGTGGATGGCGTGTGCTATCTGCCATTCGACACCCAGCGCAACGCCGAGCGATTTGTGCAGACCGTAAAGCCCAAGATGGCAATTTTTGTGAAATATGAGTTCTGGGGCAACTATCTGCAGTCGCTTCAGCGCCACAGCGTGCCCACCTACATCATTTCATCAATTTTCCGTCCCGGTCAGATATTTTTCCGCCCCTGGGGTGGCATGTTTGCCAATATTCTGCGATGCTTCCACACCATGTTTGTGCAAGACGAAGCCTCGAAGAGCCTACTTGAGAGCATAGGAATCAGCAATGTGGTGGTGGCAGGCGACACCCGCTTCGACCGCGTGACCGACATTCAGGCATCGTGCAAGCGATTCGACATTCTCGACGAGTTTACCGCTGCCGACAGTCGCCCGATGCTGATGATGGGCAGTTCATGGCAACCCGACGAGGACATAGTGATACCATATTTCAACGCTCACCCCGAGATGCGGCTCGTGATAGCTCCGCACGAATTCGACGAACACCGCGTGCAAGCCATGATGCAACGCATCGGCCGCAAAGCATTGCGCTATACCCAAATCACCGACCCCAAGCAGGCGCGCGATTGCGATTGCCTGATTATCGACTGTTTCGGCATACTTTCGTCGTGCTACGCCTATGCCCAAGCGGCATATATAGGCGGTGGATTTGGCGTGGGTATCCACAACCTTAACGAGGCTGCCGTATATGGCATTCCTGTGATTTTCGGGCCAAACCACTATAAATTTAACGAGGCGAGCGAACTCATAGCTTGCGGCGGCGGATTTTCGATAAGCGATGCGCGCGGATTCGACCAAGTGTTTACGCGTCTGCTCACCGATGCCCAAGCCCTCGAGCAAAGCGGCAAACGCGCTGGCGACTACATCAAGAGCAAACTCGGCGCCACCAACATAGTGTATAAGCACATTTTCCGCTAAATCCCCACGCCGCAGCAAGAGAAATCGCAGCATATCAGATTAGCAAAAAATTCTGCGCTGGATAGGCGCATTATATTAGATTTTTCGGCAGAATAGTAGTAATTTTGCTCCGATGTATCAACGAAGCAGTATTATGGACGAAAACAACACCATTTCAAATATTCAGGAGCGCACTCCATTGGTGGGAATGACGCTGTCGCAGCTTCAGCAGGTGGTGACCTCGCTGGGCATGCCTCGATTCACCGCTAAACAGTTGGCTGAATGGCTTTATGTGCACCGAGCCAAGAGTTTCGACGAGATGAACAATATCTCGAAGGCTAATAGAGCAAGACTGCAACAAGCCTATACACTCGGACTCGAACCACCATGCAAGGAACAGCGCAGCATCGACGGCACCGCAAAATACCTTTTCAACGTGGGCGACGGACAAGCAGTGGAAAGCGTGATGATTCCCGATGACGACCGCGCCACGCTTTGCATCTCGTCGCAGAAGGGATGCAAGATGAATTGCCACTTCTGCATGACCGGCCGACAAGGCTTCCACGGCAACCTCACCGCCACGCAAATCATCAACCAAGTGCTCAGCGTGCCCGAGAGCCAAGACCTAACAAATGTGGTGTTTATGGGTATGGGCGAACCGATGGACAACCTCGAAGCCGTGCTTCAAACCATCGAGATTATGACCGCCGACTGGGGATTTGCTTGGAGTCCGAAGCGCATCACTGTATCGTCGATTGGCAAAATCAAGGAATTGGAGCGACTCCTGCGACAAACTTCGGTGCATATTGCCATTAGCGTGCACTCGCCATTCCATGACGAACGCCTAAGCCTGATGCCCGTAGAGAAGGCCTACCCTATTCAGAACGTGATGCAGATGCTCAGCCAATACGACTTTGCTCATCAGCGCCGCCTTTCACTCGAATACACCATGTTCCATACGCTCAACGACGACATCGAGCACGCCAAAGCCCTCGAACGACTCATTGCACATCAGCCCATCAGAGTCAATCTCATTCGCTACCATGCCATTCCCGGCGTTGACCTGCGCACCAGCGATGAGCAACGCATGACAGCCTTCCGCGACTACCTCAACTCGCGCGGCATTATATGCACCATCCGTCGCAGCCGCGGCGAAGACATCTTTGCCGCCTGCGGAATGCTCGCCGGCAAAACCAAGAAGAAATAGGCATAATGGTCATTCTCTAATTCGAGTTGACTTATTAAATTTAATCTTACAAAAAACATCATTATAATTTCCATATAATTTATTTTAGTGCTATATTTGCAATGAAAAACATTTCGAAATGCCAACAAAGATAAACATATTGCGCCAAGAAAGTCCTTCTACTGGAATATTACTCACCTCGTGGCTGGAGAAATCGGGCTTTAGCAGAAGTGAAATTTGCGATTACGTAAAATCGGGATGGCTACAGCGCATATCCACTGGCGTATATCGATTCTCGGGCGATAAGCCATCGCTTTACGGGATATTGGCATCATATCAAAAGCAGGCTGGACTAAATTATCATATAGGCGCAGCTTCAGCTCTTGAACTATTCGGTTTTTCACACTACATTACTATGAGCAAACCGAAAGCAGTTGTATTTTCACCCATACGACCGCCTCTTCCAAGATGGTTAACTGATGCAGAACTTGATATGACTCTTGTTAAAGTGTCTTCAAAAGCGCTGGGGACCATTGGGGTAGAACAATTCGACTATCAAGGACATAGATTAGCTATTTCATCACCCGAAAGGGCTATAATGGAATGTATATTGCTCTCGCACGATCATTATAATCTAATGGACGTTTTCTACCTCTTCGAATCGCTCACAACACTTAGAGCTACTCTTGTTCAACAACTGTTAGAAAGTTGCTCTTCGGTAAAAGTAAAAAGGCTGTTCCTTTATATGGCTGATAAATCTCGGCACCGTTGGTTTACCAAACTTGACGTCTCACGTATATCTCTTGGTTCTGGCACTCGAAGTTTTATGAAAGGCGGAGTAAAGATACCAAAATACAATATTGTAATACCAAAAGAACTCGCTGAATATGAATGATATCTATCGACGTAAAGTGGAACTACTTTTGAGAATCTTGCCATTTGTAACTGACGAGGAATGCTTCGCGATTCATGGTGGTACCGCCATCAATTTATTCGTAAAAAACCTATACCGTCTTTCGGTAGATATAGATGTAACATATATTCCTATCGAAGACAGGAATACGAGCATCGACCATATAAACGAGGCTCTCGTTAGGATAGCGAACCGTGTGAAACGCCAGTTTAGAGATGTAAGGGTAATACCTCGTCTTGATATCTGTAAAATCACATGCGAAAGCCGTGGATGCCAGGTAAAAATTGAAGTAAATCAAACGAAACGAGGACTTGTATGCGGAGATGCCGCCTTGCTACCATTATGCGAGAAAGCCCAATCAGAGTTCGGAATGGATGTAGATGCTCGAGTTGTATCACTACCACAACTTTATGGCGGTAAAATTTCAGCAGCATTGTCTCGACAGCACCCACGCGATATCTTTGACGTAAAACAAATGGAAATTCCATTGGCTGACATAAAAGAGGGGCTAATATTTTGTCTTCTCGGAAGCGACCGCCCCATACATGAATCGTTTGCTCCTAACCTTATCGACCAACGCGAGGCTATGGAGCATCAATTTGCCGGTATGAGCCAAATACCTTTCTCCTATGATGATTTCGAATCAACAAGAGACAAATTGATTCGCGATATCAACTCTGTAATGACAGAAGAAGACAAACTGTTCCTTATACAATTTGAAGATCTTGCTCTAAATTGGGCTGATACTAAGTATTCATCTTTTATGGAATACCCCTCAGTAAGATGGAAAACTCAGAATTTGCAGAAACTAAAAGACTCCAATCCGAAAAAACTCAAAGCTGAAGCTGATAAACTCCGAAAAATCTTCGGGATGAACTAAGCTATATTAATTCGATCAGTTTCTTTGCATCGCATTATTCAACTATCAGAAAATAATTTTGCAGGAGACAAGCACTTGAAATTTATGCTTACCTCCTGCAATGTTTATTGTGGCTTGGGTGATGTTTTGCATCACTCTGGCTCATTATCGCACAATCACCACTCGGCGCGGATTGTTAGTGCCGATTTGGCTGGAATTGACATAACTATGCCTACAACAGCTGTTGTGATTGTCGAACTTGTCACCATATATTTCTACATGTCAGAATTTCAAGCCAT
>CALZAF010000131.1 GCA_945612775.1 uncultured bacterium
AAATATAAATAATCCGCTGAATACCAAAACATTCAAAATAAAATTCCGTGAAATGTGGATTATTTTTTCGTGATCTGTGGATTATTTCTGCAACAAAATGAGACTCAGGAAAGTCTATCGCTGAATCAATGTCGTAGAATTTGCGCCTACTGTGAGGCGGACTGTGGTGCCTTCAAGCAGGGGCATATTGTGGTGGATGTGACCGCAGGGGAAGTCGAAGGCCACTGGGATACCGTAGGGGACTATCATTCGGCGAATCATCTGTTCCATGGTCTCGCCGGTGCCGTCGGGGCTCTGGCACTCGGTGAATCTGCCCACAATTAGTCCGCGCACGCGGCTCAGTGTGCCGTTAAGCCGCAGATTATAGAGCATTCTCTCGATTTTATATATCGGTTCGCCGATATCCTCAATGAAGAGCAGGTCGCCATGGGCAAGCAGGTCGAACGGTGTGCCTATCAAACCGCATAGCACTGCCATATTTCCGCCCACAAGCACGCCCTCTGCTTCGCCTTCGATGTTGAGCTGGTGGTGAGGCATTTCGTAGCGCATCGTGCCGCCTTCGAGCAGCGCAAAGAGCGCCGAAGCCACCTCATCGATGCCATTCTCGGCGAGGTGCTTAGCCATCGAGGCATGCACGCTCACCACGCCGGCTCGCCACATGGCAGCATGCAGGGCTGAGATGTCGCTAAAACCAATTAACCACTTGGGGTTGTGTCTGATGAGTTCGATATCGAGATTTTCGAGGAGATGCACCACGCCATATCCGCCGCGACTGCATAAGATGGCTTTTATCGAAGGGTCGGCAAAGGCTTTATGAAGGTCGGCGAGGCGGTCGGCAGCACTGCCGGCATAGCCTTGCACGCAGCATTTGCAGTGCTCGGCAAGCACAGGCACATAGCCGCGCTCCTCGATGGCGCGGCAAGCACCGTCGATAAGATGCGGATAGATGCGACTTGCCGGCGACACGATAGCAATTCTATCGCCGGGCTTCAGCGGTTGCGGTAGGGTCATCGCATAGGCGTTACATTCCATCGGCATTAGGCATTAACTTGCACTTTGAGTCCGGCTTCGCGCAGACGCGAGGCTATGCGCTCAAGTTCTTCCACGCCCACATGCACAAGATTCTCGGCTGGAGTGGCGCGGTCGATGGAATAAATCATCACTTCACGAGGATTAATCTGCTGATAAGCGTAGAGCAGAGCTTCTACCTCGGCATCTGTGGTATTGTCGAACGATACGCCGTTGTAGGTGCCGCGCACAAACATGGTCTGCACTATGCACTGACCCGAGAACATCTTCAAATCCTCCACCACGCCCGCTGGCTGCACAGCCGTAGAAGCAGGGCGGTTAATCACGCGAAATGTGTGGGGGATAGCCGAATCGAGTTTCAATATATTGTTATCCACCATCTTCAACGCCTCAGCCACATGAGGGCGCTGAAGCATGGTGCTATTGCTGAGCACGCTCACTTTGGCCTCAGGATAGTATTGATTGCGCAGGTTGATAACGTCGTGCACAATATTTTTGAAATCGGGGTGAAGCGTAGGTTCGCCATTGCCCGAGAAGGTGATTACGTCGAGCGGATCGCCAGCCTGCTGCATCTCAGCCAAGCGTTTGCGCAGGGCGCGCTTCACCTGGTCGCGAGTAGGCACACCTGTGGTGCCCTGCCCTTGGGCATTAAAGCCTGCCTCGCAATAAAGGCAGTCGAACGAACAAATCTTGCCATCGTTAGGCATAAGGTTCACACCCAGCGACACACCGAGTCGGCGACTGTGGATAGGGCCAAATATGGTCTCGTGAAATAACACTGTCTGCATAGTAATCCTCCTATTGAATAAGCTACATAAAAGTTTAACAGCCCACAAGCGTGCAATCTGCGCTGCAGGCACCCTCATTAGGCTGCACAAAGTTACTACTAATAATCTTATTTATCCTCAAATAGGCTGATATATTTTTTCGCAACAGCCTCCGACGAGAATCGGCGCGACATGGCTCGATTGAGCGCCTCGCGCGACACCTTTGCCGAATTCACAGCCCAGTCGATGCCCTTCACAAAGTCGGCTATATCGTCGTTTTGCGCCAGATATCCGGTCTCGAGATGGTCCACTACATCTACTTGGCCACCTTTAGAGAATGTCACCGCCAGGCATCCGCAAGCTATGCCCTCAACCAGTGTGCCGCCCAGCGATTCGCGATGCGAAGTAGAGATTACCACATTCGACATGGCATATAGTCGCGTAATGCGTTGCATAGGCACCTTGCCGAGGTAGGTGTAAGGCAGCGCCAACTGCTCAAGCAGCGCTTCATTGCGCAATCCGCCGAATAGCAGCAGATGGCACTTTTCAGCCAGTTCTGGCATGTTTTCAGCCATATATTTTGTCACAGCTATGAGTCGGGGGAAGCCCTTCACAGCGTCATCCAGGCGGGCTGCTCCCATTATCAGCACCTTCTTGCCATACGGGATTCCCACTTCCGAGGCATCCACAGGTGCGAATGAGAAATCTTCGATAGGAAAGGCATTTGGGATAATCGAGATGTCGGCTTTGCCCATCAGACTGCTACGAAGGCAGCAGTCGGCAAGCCAACGGCTCACAGCCACAAATTTTATGTGGCTATTATCATATAGATGCCGTTTACGCAAGAGTGTGGCATACGACAGGTCGTGCTGCCAAGCCATAAAGCCCAGATAAGGACAGTTGCCACATTGCTGCTCATATCGACGGCAGTCGTAGGCATGGTGGCAGATTCCGGTGCAGTTCCACATGTCGTGCATAGTCCACACCAAGCGTTTGCCCATAGCGGCAAGGCGTTCTATCGCCCTAAGCGACAGTGCGCCCTGATTTATCCAGTTGAGATTGATCACATCAGCCTCTTGCACCCATGGATGGTTCGAAATATCGGCGCCCCACGAGGCTGTATCCACCATAAAGAGGCGGCTGCGCGAAAATCCGTTATGCGTGAAAATCTGCAATCTCTCGGCAAGGAAATCTACTTTAGTGCGCCATCCTTTAGAGTAATTGTCGATGCAATCTTCGCTTGCCGACGATAGCACAAGCATGCGGGCATCGTGCCCTGCATTGCGCAGCGCCCTCATCAGGCGATGCGACACTATGGCTGCACCACCTTCGTTGTGACTCTTACATACAATAACCACTTTCATAGTCTCTCCAATAATCTATATATCAACTAAAAACAAACAGCTCACGCCAGCAGAAATAACTGTGCTGCCACGAGCATCTATTTACGTCCGAAATCGGCTGGAATCTCGCCCCACTCTTCGGTTTTCCACTTTATGATGGGGTTGGCATATTGGTGTGTAGCCAACCAGGCTTCGGCTCGCCGAATCACATCGAAAAGCGAACGGTTTTTGTCGGTTTCCAATATTTTGGTATTACATTTCTTGTTTCTCACCCATGCTATGGCAGTGAGGCTGTCGCTATAGATGGGCACTACCTCGGGAGCATTGTTAAAGAGCGCCAGAGCGTGCACTATGGCGAGAAATTCGCCTATATTGTTTGTGGCGAGGGGTTCGAACTGCTTGTGGAAGAGCTGCGTGCCAGTGTGCACCTCCACGCCTTGATATTCCATCTTGCCGGGATTGCCACTGCATGCTGCATCCACAGCCACTGCACCGGGAAGGATTTCGGGAATGGCGCTATAGTTCACCACCTCGGTGGGAGCATTGGCTATAGCCCTGATGATGCCCATCTCGTCCTCTGGATTGCCGCGATAAGCGCGTATGGCAGCCTCACACGAGTCGTAGGCCTTAAACTTGGCGCCGGGATAGCCCTTAACGCGCGCCTCGCAATCTTCCCACGTCTCGCATATTCCGGGTTCCGTACCAACCCATACTACATACCATTTCCTTCGATTCGACATATACAGTTAAGATTTCGTCAGCTCAATTAGAATTACAAAAATAGCCAAAAATGACAAAAATTCCAATCTCCCAAGTCTAATTTTATCAACATTTGCGACCCAACCGCACATTTCGATGCGCCAATAGAACTTATCTCGCTGTCAATAACGGATTTCCATATTACAATCAGTTTACATAAAACATCGCTAAACGCGTTTTATATCAAAAAAATAGCCAAAATGAATTGCCATTAACTATCAATCAATTATCTTTGCATTGACCTAATGACAAATATTATTTCTTACTCTTTGATTTTTTATGACCAATGAATAAATCGACTGATCATCTTGCAACAATTGCTATTATAGTGATTCTCGCTGCTGTAGCTTTCGTGATGTTTTGTAGAGACAGTGCGCAGGACGACGATTATGACGTCTGGGTGATTCACTCGCACGAACCCACTTACGAGCAATATACCGAATACAACGATGCCCTGGAAAGAAATTTAACTAAAAGCGGCATAAATGCCCGCTTGCACTACAATTATCTATGCTGCAACCGACACATCGCCTCTGCCGAGGACTCAATTTGCAACCGATGGATCGACAGCATTGCCGCTACAGGCAACTGGCCCGACCTCATCATCACCACCGAGGACCAAGCCACCTACGCCCTGCTCTCTACCATGCGCCCTGAGCTGAAGCAATGCCCCATCTTATTCGGCGGCGTGAGATTCCCCAACTACCCGCTCTTGGCAAAATACCACAACGTGACCGGCGTTCGAGATACCGTGGACTTCTGCGCCAATATGGAGGTGATGAAAGAACTCACAGGCAATCGCCATGCCTACACCAACCTCGACCGCCGCTTCTTCGACAACAAAGCATACGAATTAATCACTAATCAAATTAAGGGAAAACCCATAGTTAATAACCTCGACTGGACCTACCGACTGGGAGAAATATCAAAATTGCCAGCCGACAGCATGTCGGTGACTTCTATCTCGATGCGTCACCTCAACGAGAACACCAACCGCGACGTCGAACTGGCAGAACGAATCACCAAAGGCAACGAAAACTTCTTTATGATGCTCGGCCCGCAGGGATTGATGAACAACATCAACTTGAAGTTCGACGCCACCACACATAGCATCACCACAATGTCGCTTCGCCCGCAATTCTCGGGCATCAACAACCTTTTCGGCACTCAAAACTGCGCTATCCTCGCCGGATATTTCAGTTCTATCGACACTTGGGCGTCGGAGCAGAGCGAGATGGCAGCAAAACTGCTTCACGGCATGCCCGCCTCGCAACTGCCCATTCAGATTAGCGCCAAAGACTATTATCTCGACTGGCGAACTGCCCAAAAATTCAACATCTCATTAGGCGAGATTCCAAGCCGCTACCACATCGTCAACATCCCATTCAAGTCGCTTCACCCCGACTGGTTCTGGGGAATGACCATATCGGGATCGCTAATCATAGTGTTGGCACTTGCCCTGAGCATCTCTGCAGCACGCAATGCCACCAAGAAGAAGCTGCGAGCCTATAAAGAACTGCGCGAAAACAAGCTAACCTTCGACCTTATGCACTCCTTCACCCAAAGCTTCGTGTGGCGAACTATCGACAAAACAGTAACCTTCGACGATTCATTCTGGATTTTCCTCAAGCAGAAGCCACACCTCATCACCAGCGAGCAGTTTATGCTCAACTGGGTGCACCCCGACTTCTTCGACGCCTATCGCCGCGAAATTCTCCACGCCAACACCACCGATTATAAGTCGGTGCAACTCAAGTGCGACTTCGAGGGAAACGGCAACTTCAACTGGTGGGAAGTGCGCATCAAGGGCGAATATGATGAAAACAAGCACTACCTGACTTTCGGTCTCCTTCTAAATATCGACGACATCAAAGAGCGCGAGCAAGAACTTATTCTCGCCCGCAAACGCATGGAGGAGGCCGACCTCAAGGAATCGTTCCTCGCCAATATGAGCCACGAGATACGCACTCCGCTAAACGCCATAGTGGGATTTAGCAATATCCTCGCTTCGCCCGACGACTTCCTAAAGCCCGAAGAAAAGGAGGAATATTTCGAAATTATTCAGCAGAACAACGACTTGCTGCTCAAACTGGTGAACGACATCCTCGACATTTCGCGCATCGAGTCGGGATATATGGAATTCAAGTTCGAGCAAATCGACATAACGAGCTTTATGGACGGCATTGAGCAGAGTTTTTCAGTTCAAGCACCTAAGCACTTGCAGTTTATCTATCGCCCTGGGCACAAGGATATACGCCTATTTATCGACACCGCCCGCGCACGCCAAGTAATGATGAACTTCTTGACAAATGCCGCTAAATTCACGCCTAAAGGCAGCATAACCCTCGGCTGGGAATACCACTACGACTGCAAAGAGGTGGAACTCTTTGTGGAGGATACCGGCATCGGGCTCAGCGATGACGACTGCATCCTCATCTTCAACCGATTCTTCAAAAAGAATGAGTTTATGCAAGGCACCGGCCTGGGACTCTCGATTTGCCGCGTAATAGCCGAGCGCCTGCGCGGCCGCCTAACCGTGAAATCGAAAATCAACCAAGGCAGCCGCTTCTCCCTCTGGCTCAAACCAGTGTAAACACTGTTTATTTTATGGGATAACGGGTATTTTATTATTGAAGTCCATAAAAAATCATTGCTTTTGCCCATGGCCGTTTTGGTTTGAGGTAAAAGCAAAATAACCATAACGGGCTGACTCC
>CALZAF010000132.1 GCA_945612775.1 uncultured bacterium
AATCTCCCGCTAAATCTGCATGAAATCATGCGCAGGGTAGGGGCTGCTTATGCCCAGCGGAGGAATTTTTCGATATTGGCAAGCACGTGCTGCCAAACCTCGTCGCGGTGCGTCTCGTTGAGTATCTCGTGGCGCATGTGCGGGAACAGGTGGCTCGTGACATTGCTATAGCCCACACGGCGCATGGCATCTACCGCCTTGGCAAAGGCGCGGTCGCTCACGCGGCAACCATCGTCGCCGCCCGATATGAAATGCACCGGCAGTTCGCTGTGGCGCATCGCCCAGCCATCGCTGCTGTAGCAGTCGCGCATCAGCCCGAACAGGTTGAAATAGCCATTGTCGGTAAATAGATAATTGCATTTAGGGTCGGCGTTATATTCCTCAAGCACACGGCGATTGCTGCAAATCCATGCGTTGCGCACTCCCTCGTCGGCGTAGGGCTTGTTGATAGCCCCGAAAGCTATGCCGGTGAGCAGTCGCGAACGGTGGCGCGAACCCATAATCCAACCCTCGATTTTTGCCAACGCCATGCCGGCAACTACGGCAGGATTGTAGCTCGGACTGCCGCACACTATAAGCGCATCTATGCGGCTGTCGTAGCGCTTCACAAACGAGCGCACAGCCATTGACCCCATGCTGTGACCCAACATAATTATCTTGGTGCCAGGATATTGGCGACGAATCCAGTTATTAACCACACGCACGTCATCCACCAGCGCACGCCAACCGCCATCGTACATATATCCAAGGTCATCGTCCGACTTCACCGATTCGCCGTGCCCTCGATGGTCGTGCATCACGCAGCAGAATCCGTTCTGCGCCAGATATTGCATAAATGGCACATAGCGTTCTTTGTGTTCAGTCATTCCATGCACCAGCTGCACTATGGCTCGGCAGCGTGGCGCCTCGGGCGTGATTTCGAGTACCGACAACTTCAGTTCATCGTAATTAGAATCGAGTGTAAAACGGCGTATCATAACATTCGGTTTATTTGATGTAGATAATTTGTTGCTAATATCTCTTAAAAAAATGAGGCGGTAATGTGAATATAGCGCTCACTTGGGCGGAATGTTTGCTTTACCCCTTGCAAACTTAACACTTTTCGGCGAAAAATCGTAATAATCTTGCTTAAATTGACTATTTTTGTATGATGAAATCATCAATAGCTAAACTACTAAAAAACCATTTACATTTACCGATATGAAACTACACATTACAAGCCTAATTATCGCCATGGCAGTGGCATCGAGCCTGATGGGCACAGCGCAGAACCCCAAACGCGAATTCCGCGGTGCGTGGATGCACACCGTGGGGCAGTCGCAATATGCCCGCATGACCACCGACCAAAATAAGGCATATCTGCGCTCGCAACTCGACTCGCTGCAGATGGCTGGCGTGAATGCCATTCTATGGCAAGTGCGTCCTAAAGCCGATGCCTTCTATGCCTCGAACCTTGAACCCTGGAGCGTGTATCTGACCGGCGAATTTGGTAAAACGCCTAATCCCTATTGGGACCCGCTGCAGTTTATGATTACCGAGTGTCACAATCGCGGCATGGAGCTGCACGCTTGGCTCAATCCTTATCGCGCGACCAACACCAAAGACGAAGTTAAACGCTTGGCGCCCAATCACATCTATCACAAACACCCCGAGTGGTTTGTGCAATATGGCGGTCAGACATATTTCGACCCGGCATTGCCACAGTGTCGCGACTTTATCTGCCAAGTGGTGCGCGACATCATCACTCGCTACGATGTTGACGCCATTCACATGGACGACTATTTCTATCCCTATCCCACCAAGGACGAGTTCCCCGACGACGCCAGCTATGCCCGCTACGGCAACGGCATGGACCGAGGCGATTGGCGTCGCCAGAATGTGGATTTGCTCATCGAGGGACTTCACAAAGTAATATCCGAAGAGAAGCCTTGGGTGCGTCTGGGCATCAGCCCATTTGGCGTTTGGCGCAACAAGAGTTCCGACCCTCGCGGCAGCGAAACCAATGCTCTGCAGAACTACGACGCCCTCTATGCCGACGTGCTGAAATGGACCGAAGAAGGTTGGGTGGATTATATGATTCCGCAACTCTATTGGGAACTCGACCACAAACGCGCTTCGTCGAGAATCTTGAATACGTGGTGGAACGACAACGCCAACGGCCGACACATGTACATAGGTCAGTCGGTGGAAACCACTATGAAAACTCCCGATGCCGACACTGGCGACGCCAACGAATTGGCGCACAAGATAGCTATTACACGCGATTTGCCTAATATTCAGGGCAACTGCTGGTGGCCGGGCTATTCAATTACTCGCAACAGTCGTGGTGTGGCTGATTCGCTCGCCACCAAGCATCAGAGCACAGTGGCGTTGGTGCCTGCCTATCCGTGGCTCGACGAGGTGGCGCCCGACGAGGTGCACAATCTGCGCAAGATGAAGGTGAATGGCAACACCATTCTCACATGGCAAGCCCCCGAAACCGACGATGAGATGCAGAAAGCTAAAGCCTTCGTGGTGTATCGATTCGACGCAAAATCGGAAATCGACCTCAATAATTCGGCTGCCATTCAGGCAGTTACGCCATCGTGCCAATACACGGTGCCGGCTGATACGCCTCGCGGAAAATATCACTATGTGATTACCGTGCTCGACCGCGTGAACAACGAAAGTCCTGTGGGCAGAGCCGTATCAGTGAAACTGTAATAACAGATGAATCAGAGCATTAGCACAAAAACATTCAATTTGCGCCCTGCCACCGAGAGCGACATCGACCGCTGCTGGGAGATGCTCCAGCAAGGCAAGGCGCAAATGTTTCGCGAAGGGAAAAAGCAGTGGACCGAGACCTACCCCTCGCGCCAAAGCGTGGAAAACGACCTCGCTCGCGGCGTGGCGCACGTGCTCGAACTCGATGGTGCAGTGGTGGCTTACGGAGCAGTGATTTTCGATGGCGAACCGGCTTACGCACAGATAGAGGACAGATGGCTTACGCATGGCAGTTATGTGGTGATTCATCGCCTCGCCGTAGCCGACGAAGTGAAGCGCCAAGGCGTGGCAACCGAGTTTTTCCGCCAAGTGATGCGGCTCGCCTCCACTCGCGGTGTGCATAGCATAAAGGTAGATACCAACTACGACAATTTCTATATGCAACATCTGCTCGCCCGTCTTGATTTTACCTACTGCGGCGACGTATCCTACCCCCAAGGCGCCCGCATGGCATACGAGAAAGTGTTCTAATAGTGCGGTTGCTCATTCCGGGCGATTATTTTAGCGCGGATTTTTCAAATGATTCTTTTTTAAGCACGGATTTTTCGCGATTTGTGGTGCCTAATAGCATTGCCGAAACAGATTTGCTCGGCGTTGAGCGTCTTGCGGATGCTTTTGCTATTAAATTATGGTCTTATTCTCCTTGTGGTTGTTGAAATTTTGGCTGATTAGCGGGGCGAATGGTGAATTCAGCGTTCTGGCGTGTTGATTGCAGCCTTTTACGCAGGCGCAGCATTTTATGCATCGGTCGGGGTTGGTTACGCACTCGTTGCCGGCTTCGATGGCTTGGTTAGGGCATAATTTTACGCATAATCCGCAATGCACGCAGAGGCTGGCGTCGGTGGTAGGCGTTTTGATAGAAGGCATACCTTCGGTCATCCATCGGGCAATGGTGGATTTGAAGGTTGCCATAGCACCTTCTATTTGTTCGGGTTGATCTATGGCAGCGGCATCTATCTCGCTGAGGTTGCCGGCATCAATTTTCTGCTTTATCGCAGCGCCGAATTGCAAGGCCTGGGCGCGGTCGCCGTCGTCGGGGCGACCCACGGCGATAGGGTTGGCTGGAGTAGAATAGGAATGTTCGCCCACAAAAGTGGCAGCAGCTATCACCACAAATCCCTTTTCACGAGCAAGGTCGGCGAGTTGCACCAAGGCATTTTCGTAGTGCCGGTTGCCATAGACCGAAATCACCACTGCAGGCGTGCCGTTGCCGCAGATTTCGCTCATTCTATCCACAGCCAGACGAGCCACTTTGCCTCCATATACCGGTGCGCTGATAATTGCCAATTCATCGCTGCCGAGCGATGCTTTCACGGCTTCGTGGGTGAGGTCGATGCCGTCGATTTGTGCTATTCCAGTGCCTTGTGCTATGTAATTTGCCACGGTGCGCGATGTGCCTGTTGGAGAAAATGTGATTGTAGTTGCTTTTTTGATATCCATATCCATTCGTATAGTGAGGGTTACAATGCTAATGCAAATATAATACAAATTTATCAATACGCATAGCGAAAGAGGCCACAGCATGCATGCTATGACCCCCAAAACACTGGTTTTATACAGAAAGATTATGCTTTTTCGAGAGCTTGAGCTATGTCGTCGATAAGGTCGTCGATATGCTCAGTGCCAATCGAAAGTCGAACTGTCGATTCGGTGATGTGCTGATCGGCAAGTTCTTGTGGGCTCATCTGCGAGTGCGTGGTTGTGTAAGGATGTATCACAAGGCTCTTCACGTCGGCTACGTTGGCGAGCAACGAGAATATCTCGAGCGAATCGATAAATCGCCATGCTGCTTCTTGGCCGCCCTTGATTTCGAATGTGAAAATGCTGGCAGCGCCATTAGGGAAGTATTCATTGTAGAGCTTGTGGTCGGGGTGGTCGGGCAGCGAAGGGTGATTCACGCGAGCCACCTTAGGGTGATTTTTCAAGAAATCCACCACGCGAAGCGCATTCTGCACGTGGCGCTCCACGCGAAGCGACAGAGTTTCGAGTCCTTGGAGCAAGATGAATGCATTGAAAGGTGATATTGTGGCGCCTGTGTCGCGCAATACCACGGCGCGAATGCGAGTCACAAATGCAGCCTTGCCTGCCACGTCGGCAAATATTGCGCCATGATAACTTGGGTCGGGTTTTGCAAGCGTGGGAAATTTATCGGGTTGAGCCTTCCAGTCGAAATTGCCGCCGTCCACTATCACGCCGCCGAGCGAACTGCCGTGACCTCCGATAAACTTAGTGGCAGAGTGCACCACGATGTCGGCGCCGTGCTCTATCGGGCGAAGCAGGTAAGGAGTGGCGAAGGTGTTGTCCACGATTAGAGGAATGCCGTGGCTGTGAGCCACTCGGGCAGTTTCCTCGATGTTGGTGACGTCGGAATTAGGATTGCCGAAAGTCTCCACATACACCGCCTTGGTGTTGGGCTGAATAGCAGATTCGAGCGAGGCGAAGTCGTTGTTCTTAAATATTGTGTTGCTGATGCCCTGGCTCGCCAAGGTGTGGGTGATTAGGTTGAACGAACCACCGTAGAGGTTATCGGCAGCCACTATATGGTCGCCGGCTTGAAGTATGTTTTGCAGAGCATACGTCACGGCAGCGGCTCCTGAGGCTACAGCCAAACCAGCCACACCGCCCTCAAGGGCTGCTACACGGTCCTCAAACACGCCCTGAGTGCTGTTGGTAAGGCGGCCGTAGATATTGCCGGCGTCGCGCAGACCGAACCGGTCGGCAGCGTGCTGCGAGTTACGAAATACGTATGAAGTGGTTTGATATATAGGCACTGCACGAGCATCGGTAGCAGGATCGGGTTGTTCTTGACCTACATGCAATTGGAGAGTTTCGAAGTGTAATTTCTTGTTTGCCATAATTCTTTCATTTTTATGTGTCGGTTAATGATATTTTTCTTTAGTTATTTGTTCGGTACAAAGTTATGAATGTAGAAAATATTGCGCAAGAAAGTTTGAAACAATGGAAAATATCACTAAATTTGTGCTGTATAGCTGCGTAAATATTCTTTTGAAGAGGGATAATAGAGCCTCGTATAGAATAAATGCACTTTAAGCAAAATCTGCAAAAACGGAAAATATGGATACATTAGACCAAACCGATTTGAAAATACTGCGAATATTGCAGCAAAATGCTCGCCTTACCAACAAAGAACTGGCAGCGCAAGTAAATCTGTCGGCCACGCCGGTGTTTGAGCGCCTCAAGCGCTTGGAGCGCAATGGTTATATCAAAAAATATGTGGCGGTGCTCGATGCCGATAAGTTGAACCGCGGTTTTATAGTGTTCTGCAATGTGAAGATGAGCCGCCTGAGCAAAGAGATAGCCCGCGACTTTATGGAGCGAATGCTCAACATTCCCGAAGTGACCGAATGTTATAACATTTCCGGACAATTCGACTATCTGCTCAAGATACATGCTCCCGATATGCGATATTATCAACAATTTGTGCTCAACGTGCTCGGCACCATCGAAAACCTCGGCTCACTCGAAAGCACTTTCGTAATGGATACCCTAAAACTAGAATACGGCATCGGGGTGTGAAAGATCCTGCATGTGTATTAACACAAATTTTCACAATAATTTTTAACACGAATCTCCACAACAAGTTTTTGCTCACAGATTAACACAATATGCGATGAGGACCATATTCTCTCACATATTTATCGGATTATTTTGCTGTCATCTTGGATTTTACATCTATTACTGTCCGCTAAACCATAAAAAGTCGAGTCCAACTTCTTGAATGGCAGAAG
>CALZAF010000133.1 GCA_945612775.1 uncultured bacterium
GAGAATGCCTTCGAGACCGCGAAGCCATGCAGTAGAAAGTTTGCGGTTAGGCTTTCTGTTGATTTGTCCGAGATATGCCACCATGGCGTCGCAGAGTTCACTGTGGTTGTGAAGGGTTTCGCCGTAGTTTAGGCCTTTGTAAACTTCTTCAGGCATCATGCCATATTGATCCCAAACGTAAGGGTTGTCAAGAAGGCTACCACCTTGGTTGAAGTGAACGAATCCATTGGTGCGGATGTTGCGTTTAGCTTTATCGATATAGCACATGCGCACAATAAACATTTCAGACAGATCAACTTCCTTGCCGGAGATGCGAAGGATTTCGTCTTCGAGGAATGAATTACCCGAGAAGCACCAGCAAGTGCCCGATTTTGCTTGATTTTTTACGGGAGTAGATTTCACTACTTTAACATCGGTAAAAACGAAGCCGAGGCTGTCGGACTTTTCGTTTGCTGCAAATGCACCTGAAACTGATGTGGCAGCTACCAATAGGCTTAATAAGAATTTATTCATGAGAATGGTTGTTTGGTTTATTGTTTATTTGTAATTGTTACAAAGTTAATAATAATTATCGGAATCGTATGCTGCTTTTGAAAAAATGTTGATGCATCGCTATTGCAATTCAGCCAATAGGCAAAAGTTACTTGCGAAATTTTATTGAAATAGTGAATAATTCTATTTATCTTTGTCGGTAGAGAGGTGAAACAAACTTATTAAGTGATTGAGAAATGAAGAATAGGATTTTTTATCTTATTGTTTTTGTGTTGTTTGTGGCTCATGCGTCGGTTGTGAGGGCAGAACAGAGAGATACTGTTAACGTGGCTGAATTTGGAATAATCCCCAACACTTATGAAAACCAGTCGGCACGAATGCTACAGGCTATTGATGCGTGTAAAGCATGCGGAGCTAAGGTGCTTAAATTCAGTGAAGGCCGATATGATTTTTGGCCCGAGGGAGCTATGCGTAAAGAGCTTTATGTGTCGAATACATCTACAGAGCAAGAGTGCCCCGACAAAACCAAGGTGATAGGTATATGGGCGGAAAATGTGAATGGACTGACCATAGATGGCGGAGGTGCCACATTGGTGTTTCATGGCAAAATGACGATGCTGTCGTTGTATAAATGTAGAGATATCACTTTGAGTAATGTACATCTCGACTTTGAGCGCCCTGGAGGTTCGGAAATCACATATTCGCGTGTGGATGATACCGGCGTGGTGGTGAAGATGCATCGTGACACACGCTACGAGATTATAAATGGCAAAATCAATCTTTATGGCGAAGGATGGCGCTCAAATCGCAATCATTGTATTAAGTATATTAATGATAGAGATAGGTTTACGTATAGCGGAGATTGGAATATGTTGGCGTCGTCAGAAGCTAAGGAATTGGAGCCCGGCGTGGTGCATTTTGCTACACCTGCCGATTTTCGTCCACAAGTGGGCGATGTGCTTACTGTGCGTGATATAATTCGCGATCAAGTGGGCATGTTTTTGTGCCAAAGTGAAAATATTAAGTTTCAAGATGTGTATGTGCATTATATGCATGGTTTGGGCATAGTTAGCCAATATTCGCGCAATATTACGATGGAGCATGTAGAGTGTTGTCCGCGAGAGAATAGCGGGCGAGTGCTGGCATCGTCGGCCGACTTTATGCATTTTTCGGGATGTAGCGGAAAGGTTAGGGTGAATAATTGTAAATTCTCGGGCGCGCAAGATGACCCGATAAATGTTCACGGAACCAATCTGCGAGCAGTGGAAAAGATTGATGATAAAACACTTATGTTGCGTTTTATGCATGGTCAAACCTATGGCTTTGAGGCATACCATAAGGGGGATACTGTGGCATTTGTAGATGCATCGCGAATGGAACGATTTGCGTATGCTCGAGTGGAAAAGGTGCGTATGGTGAGTGAACGATTACAAGAGGTGACTTTTGACCGCAAGGTGCCTAAAAATATGCAAATCGACCATGATTGTGTGGAGAATATGACATGCACTCCTGAAGTGGAAATTACGAATAACTATTTTACCCACACAAGCACACGAGGCACGCTCGTTACCACTCCACGCAAGGTGGTGGTGGCTAACAATGTGTATGAGCGAACCGGTATGAGTGCCATTTTGATAGAGGGCGACGCAGAGGGTTGGTATGAGTCGGGTCCAGTGAACGATGTGCTGATAGAAAATAACACATTCGTTGGCTGCGCTTACAATGGAGGTCCTGGGGGAGCTGTGATAGCACTTCATCCGTCTAACACTATTGTAGATGCCGACCGTCCTGTGCATCGCAATGTGAGAATTATTGGCAATAAGTTCTGCACTTTTGGTAATGCGTTGCTTTATGCCAAGAGCACTCAGGGATTAGTGTTTAAAAATAATGTATTGACTTATAGCAGTGATGTGAAGCAGGCGCCGGCATCTTTATTTATTCTCGAAGGGTGTAAAGATCATACGATATGCGACAATCAATGTCCAAAAGCCGATTGACAAAGGTTTTGAGATATGATAGAAAAAATCCGAGCAATTATTCTTTTTAGTTGCTCGGATTTTTTGACTAAATATATTTCTATGTCACGATTTTCGCTCGAGTTCGCGAAGGTTTTCGAGGTGCTTTCGCTCCATAAATTCTTTGATGCCTTCGAGATGCAATGTTACGCGCTTGTTGCCAAACTCGTAGATGTTTTCCACCAGTCCGTCGAGGAAGTCGCGGTCGTGGCTTACCAGAATTAGGGTGCCGTCGAAAGCTTTAAGTGCATCTTTGAGCACATCCTTCGAACGCATATCGAGGTGGTTGGTTGGTTCGTCGAGGATTAGCAGATTCACAGGTTCGAGCAATAGTTTGAGCAAAGCCAATCGGGTGCGTTCGCCACCGCTAAGCACTTTAACTTTCTTGAGCGATTCCTCGCCACCGAACATAAATGCACCAAGCATATCCTTGATTTTTGTGCGGATATCGCCTTTGGCAATGTCGTCAATTGTTTGGAAAACGGTAAGGTTTTCGTCGAGCAAAGATGCTTGATTTTGGGCAAAATATCCTATCTGCACATTGTGTCCAAGTGTGAGAGTGCCATCGTGACTGATTTCGTCCATTATGCACTTCACCATAGTGGATTTGCCCTCGCCATTTTTACCCACAAAAGCCACTTTTTGTCCGCGCTCGATGGTGAATGTGGCGTTTGAGAACACCAAATGGTCGCCATAGGATTTGCCAACGCCGTCGGCAATGACGGGATAATTGCCAGAACGAGGTGCAGGAGGAAACTTCAGGCGAAGAGCAGAGTTGTCCTCTTCATCGACCTCGATAATCTGGAGTTTTTCGAGCATTTTAACACGGCTTTGCACCTGGAGGGTTTTGCTGTAAGTGCCTTTGAAACGCTCGATGAATGCCTTGTTTTCGGCAATCATCTTCTGCTGGTCGTCGTATTGCTTCTGCTGTTGGGCTCGGCGTTCGGCGCGAAGTTCGAGATAATGAGAATATGTGGCCTTGTAGTCGTAGATTTTGCCCATAGTCACCTCGATGGTGCGATTGGTGACATGGTCAACAAAAGTGCGGTCGTGCGAAATCACAACTACCGCCTTGTTGCTCTCGATAAGGAAATCTTCGAGCCACTGAATCGACTCGATGTCGAGGTGATTGGTAGGCTCATCAAGAAGGAGCACATCGGGATTCTTAAGAAGCATTTTTGCGAGTTCGATGCGCATACGCCAACCGCCAGAGAAGCTCGAAGTGGGCTTAGAAAAGTCGTCGCGGGTGAAACCCAGGCCGAGCAAAATCTTCTCAACATCTTCCTCAAAGTGAGTTAAATCGATAGTATAGAATTTTTCGCCGAGAGTGGTTACTTCTTCTATAATTTTCATGTATTCCTCGCTTTCGTAGTCGGTGCGAGCGGCCAATTCCTCGTTGAGACTGTTAATCTTGGCTTCCATTTCGAAAAGGTGGGCGAAAGCTTGCGAAGCCTCATCGAACACAGTTCGCGAATCCTCGGTGAGCAAGTGTTGCGGAAGATAAGCTATAACCGTATCTTGAGGGAACGACACCTTGCCACGAGTGGGCTGGCGAACTCCTGCAAGAATCTTGAGAAGAGTAGATTTGCCGGCACCGTTTTTGCCCATCAAGGCGATGCGGTCGTTAGGGTTGATTACAAAAGAAATGTCGGAGAAAAGGGTAGTTCCAGAGAACTCTACTGCAATATTATCGACAGAAACCATTAATAAAGTTTAGGTGTGAATAAAAACATAATGCCTTTTGGCAGTGCAAAATTACTATAAAAATCACGAATAAGCCCATTCTAATCGATGAAATGTCGCAAATAATGATTAATTTCGTAGTGTTACAAATAAAACCTAAAGAAATGAAGAGAATAACCTTAACATTAGCGATGGCATTGGCATTTATTATTTGTGTCAATGTTAGTGTTTCGGCCGAAAATCAAGGCATGAAATACGTAAACGCATTAGATTTGCGCATAATTAACAAGGGCTTTAACGACTCATCGGCACCTTTCACTCGATTGCCGGTGTGGTTGCAAGATAGTGTACGCTCCACATTGTGGGAACGCTCGCAATGCAGTTCTGGTATGGCAGTGCGATTTGCTACCGATAGCAAGAAAGTGGCAGTGCGCTACAATCTGCTCTGGAATACCCACATGGTGCACATGGCAGATACGGGCCTGAAGGGTGTTGACCTATATCGACTAAGTGACGGCGGAGAATGGGAATATGTGAACACCTGCCGCCCATATAAGAGCGATTCGATACAGACAAAAGTGTTTGTGGAAAACCTAAAAGGCGATATGCGCGAGTTTATGATATACCTGCCGCTATACGATGGAGTTAATTGGCTTGAAGTGGGCGTGGATGAGACCGCCACTATTAGCAAACCTATCATCGATAACCCTACAAGCGGCAAGCAAGTGATATTCTACGGCACAAGCATTCTGCAAGGCGGATGCTCTACCCGAACCGGGATGTGCGGAACTAACATCATACAGCGCGATTTAGGCCTTGAATGCGTAAACATAGGAATCAGTGGAGAAGGCAAGATGGACTTCTGCATGGCAAGGGCTATGGCTGGAATTAAGGATGCTGTGGCATTTGTGATAGATCCTGTGCCAAACTGCACCGAAATGATGTGCGACACATTGACCTACGACTTTATTAAGATTCTTCGCACTTTGCGCCCCGAGGTGCCAGTGATTATGGTGGAAGGTCCATTGTATCCCTATGCTAAATTCGACTCGTCCTTCGGCAACTATTTGCCAAAGAAGAATGCGGCATTCTATAAAAACTATCTGCGCCTAAAAGAAGAAGATTCGAGCAACCTATATTATGTGAATTGCGATAACCTCTATGGCGGACAGGAGGGCACTGTGGATGGCATTCATGCCACCGATATTGGTTTCTTGGCCTACGCTAAGAAGCTGGAACCAGTGATTATGCAGGCATTACTGCATAGCCAAGATGCAGCGGCTAAGAAACAAGTGGTTAAGAACGAGCAAAATAGCGATAAGAAATCAAAGAAAAAGTCAAAGAAATAATAGTTTATTACTTTGTGGATGTGGACAGAAATTATAGGTTTTGTCCACATCTGTTTTATCAATAGTTATAATATGGAACAAAAAAGCAGAAACTACATACAAAACTTAATATTAGAAGGTGAGCACGAACATCAAGATTTCAAGTATCAGATTTCCGATGCTCGCAAGATAGCGCGTAGTATATCTGCTTTTGCTAATAATAGCGGAGGCCGCTTGCTGGTGGGTGTGAAAGATAACGGCAATATAGCAGGTGTTAGCAGCGATGAAGAAATATATATGATAGAGCAAGCAGCGCAGATGTATTGCCAGCCGCCGCAAGATGTGAAGTGCCAAGTGTATAGGGTAGAGGGTAAGAGTGTGCTCAAGGTAGATATAGAAGAAGCCGATGAGAAGCCAGTTAAAGCTCCCGACGAGAATGGCCGCTGGCGCACATATTACCGAATAGCTGATGAAAATATCGAGGCAAGTGCTGTGCATGTGAAGGTGCTGCAGAAGCGGTCGCAGGAAGCCGATGTGGCGTTGAGTTTCTCCGATAATGAGAGGCAGCTATTGCAGTATTTGCAGACCCATGGCGGCATAACGCTCAACGGTTATATGAAACTAACGCATATTTCGCATAGTGTTGCCGAAACGTCGGTGGTGAATATGTGCGAAATGGGTGTTATAGATATCACATATCACGATGGGGTGTGCTTGATAACGCTTGTTGATGACTGATAGCCGCAATACTATTGGGTGAAAAGAAGCAAGGAGGTGCGTAGCGATAAGCATTACGCACCTCCTTGCTGTATAATCTAAGTTTTAACCATCGGGTGGGTTACATCTTGTTGGTAGCTCGCTGATATTCGCGCTCGTTGATGAGTCCTGATCGATAGCTCTGTAGAAGTAATTGCAAATCAGCTATTTGCTTAG
>CALZAF010000134.1 GCA_945612775.1 uncultured bacterium
AAGTGCAGATAGAAGACGCTGCCGAAGCCGACCGCATCTTCTCGATGCTTATGGGTGAAGACGTAGAACCACGCCGCGAATTTATCGAACAAAACGCCACCTACGCCAACATCGACACATAATATATATTATTATAGAATGCACAAAGCACTCCTGCCCTGAAGCCGGAGTGCTTTTTTTATGGGATTGATATACACGCTGCCCCCCTAAAACGAAATTAAAAATTATCGGCAGGTTAGTATGAACCCGCCGATAATACTATATCCGAGTCGTTAAGTTATCGGTGATTATAGGCTTCGAGGGCTTTTTCAAGAATCATGATGGCGCGGCGCAGGTCGTCTTTGCAGAGCACATACGCCAAGCGGACTTGATCTTTGCCCAACTCGGGATTGGTGTAGAATCCTGCTGCTGGAGCCATCAAGATGGTTTCGCCCACCGGTGCTCTATCGCTTCCGGGCGCGAGCTGCAAGGTGGGTGTCACTTCGTCGCAATAGCGGAACTCCCGTAAGCACCAAGCGCAGAATTCCTCGGCATCATCTACGGGCAACTTGGCTACGGTGTAGAATGCGCCCATCGGGATAGGCGTGTAGCAACCCGGTATGCGGTTCACACCGTCGATTAGGCACTTGCGGCGCTCGGTATATTCTTCATACACCTCTCGCGAATATGCTTCGGTGCCCTCTATCGACGCCTCTGCCACTATTTGACCTATCAATGGCGGACTCAAGCGCGCTTGGCAGAACTTCATCACGGTGTCGCGCACCGCCTTGTTCTTGGTTATAAGAGCGCCTATGCGAATGCCGCACTCCGAATAGCGTTTGCTCACCGAGTCGATGAGCACCACATTCTGCTCTATCCCTTCAAGGTGCATCGCCGAGATATAGGGCGACCCGGTGTAGATAAATTCGCGATATACCTCGTCGGAGAAGAGATAAAGATTGTATTTCTTCACCAAGTCGCGAATCTGACGCATTTCGTGCTGGGTATAGAGATATCCTGTAGGGTTATTGGGATTGCATATAAGTATCGCCTTGGTGCGCTCGTTGATGAGTTCCTCAAATCGCTCCACCTTGGGCAGGCAGAAGCCCTCGTCGATGGTGGTGGTTACGGTGCGGATTACGGCTCCTGCCGAGATGGCAAAACTCATGTAATTGGCGTAGGCAGGCTCTGGCACTATAATCTCGTCGCCGGGATTAAGGCAACTCATAAATGCAAAAAGCACAGCCTCCGAACCTCCGCTGGTGATGATTATCTCATCGGCAGTGAGTTTTATCTGATAGCGGTCGTAATAGCTCACCAGTGCCTCTCTAAGCGAGCGATAGCCCTGCGACGGGCTGTATTCGAGCGTATCGCGGTCGATTGACTTCAGCGCATCGAGCGCCTTCTGAGGCGTAGGCAGGTCGGGCTGTCCGATGTTCAACCTGTAGATTTTCACTCCTTCGTCTTCGGCACTATATGCCAGCGGCGCCAATTTGCGTATAGGCGAAGCAGGCATCTCTTCGCCTCTTCGCGATATCTGAAGTTTTCGTTCTGTCATTATATTTTCCAATCTTTTTTACCCAAAATCTTTAGTCCGGGCTATAATTAAACATATACTTTTGGTCATGGATTGAGGATTTTCCCTCTTGTGCCAAATCCTCAATCACACACTACAATGTCGATACAGATAAAACGACACTGCATTGCTACAAGAATGCAATATTCGCAATTTTTCTTGATAAGTGCAAGTGTTTCGGCATAAATCGCGCCATTTTGCATGCATTTTTTGCGATTTGTAGATATTCACACTCCGCCTCATTGCAGCATCTGCCTTCGCAGTGTTAACAAAATGGGGCATGCCATGTTTCATTTTGCTAAAGAAGCCGCAAAATCCACATTAAAAATAGCAACAAATTTAAAAATATACCTTATATTTGCAGTCAACTGTTGGCAAATTGTCAATACCCACGGTACTCACCTATTAATTCTTGTGCGATATGATACAAAACAAGCCTAAGATTCTCCTCATCTACACTGGTGGCACCATTGGAATGATTGAAAATCCTGAGACAAAGGGACTTCAACCATTCGACTTCACTCACCTCATCGACAACGTACCAAAGCTAAAAATGCTCGACTACGATATTCGCAATATCCAGTTCGACCCCCCTATCGACAGTTCTAACATGTCGATTGAGCATTGGTGCGACATTGCCCACGCCATAGAGGAAGGCAACGACACTTTCGACGGCTTTGTGGTGCTTCACGGCACCGACACTATGGCATTCACAGCTTCGGCGCTGAGCTTTATGCTCGAGAATCTGCAAAAGCCTGTTATCATCACCGGCAGCCAGCTGCCTATAGGCGAAGTCCGCACCGACGGCGAGGAAAACCTCATAACAGCCATCCAGATTGCTGCCGCCCGCAACAAAAGCGGCGAGCCCATGGTGCAAGAGGTGGCTATCCTCTTCGAGAACTACCTGTGGCGCGGCAACCGCAGCACCAAGATGAGCGCCAACAACTTCAATGCTTTCAAGAGCAACAATTACCCTTCTCTTGCCAAAATCGGTCTCGACATTCAGTATCACGAGGAATCGCTGTTCCGCACCGTTACCAAGCGTCCGCTGCAGGTGCACTACGGAATGGACCCTAACGTGCTGTTTATCGACTTATTCCCCGGAATAACCGAGAGCACCCTGCGCCACATGCTCAATACACCTAACGTAAAAGGCATTGTGCTCCGCACCTACGGAGCCGGCAACGCTCCCACCTCGGCTTGGTTTACCGATGCCATAAGCGACGCCCTCAATCGCGGCATCGTGATAGTGAACGTCACTCAATGCGTAAACGGCGCTGTGGATTGTTCGCTCTACGACACCGGCAACACTTTGTCGCGCGCCGGAGTTATCAGCGGTCACGACATTACAAGCGAAGCTGCCATTACCAAACTCATGCACCTCTTCGGCATGGGATTGCCTGCTTCGTCGGTAAAGAAATATATGGAATATAGCATTTGTGGCGAGACCACTATCTAAAATCCCTCCTCATAAACTTCACCATAACAATATTATCACACTTTTTGAAAAAACTTACACCGAGCGATAGATGCCACGCAGCATCTGTCGCTCGGTTGTGTATAGGGGGAAGTAAACAAATTTTCAGGCTTTCAGTGCGGCAAGGAGTTCGTCGATGGTGGTGGTCACGGCATCAAACAGGCGATACATCAGCTCGGGCTCTTGCTTGATGGGGATATGCACTATCACCTTCCTGCCCTTGCCGGCAAACCAACCTGCCTCGGTGTGCGCCGAACGGCCCGAGGGCAATAGCAGCACGCAGGCGTCGCAACTCTCCATAGCGCGCTCGTCGTTGCCGAACTGGCGTTGGCAGAGGGGATTATTCATCAGTTCGTGGCGATAGCGTTGCGGCTCCCATTCGAGCCAATCGGCTGAGACGTCGCTCCAGCGAAATCCGTCGCTACCGTCGCCGGGATTACGGAAGTCATACACATCATATCCCTCGCTGCGCAAGCGCGACACTATCTCAGGGAAAAATTCGTTGCGCCAACTGCTGGCTACATATATCTTCATGGTCTTACTCGTTTATTGTTGATTATTCTTCGATTTCACTTAGATTCTGCTCTTGGCGCACCCGCCTGGTGAGCGACCGCAGCACTTGATTATAGCTATGGCGTATGAGATGGCATATAAGCGCATCGCTCAGATTGCCCACAAGGTTGAGCATATTCCAATGGCGCTTGTTCATGTGCCAAGCACCTTCTATCTCGGTGTGATGCTCGCGCAGCTGCTGGGCATACTCGGGTTCGCACTTTAGCGTGAGCCACTGGTTCTGCTCCAGATCTATCATCGCAAATATCTTACCTGCCACGCGAAACACCAGCGTGGTCTCGTCGAAGGGAAAATCTTCGGTCACTTGCGGCAACGTCAAGCTGTAGTCTCTTATACTCTCTATGTTCATAGGTTTCAGAAGTGATAACGGCCCTTTTTCTGCGTCTGATTGCCATACTGGATGGCTCTTACCGGGCAGCGGTGAATGCAGCTTAGGCACATGACGCAGTTGCCTTGCCACTGCGGAGTGCCCTCGGCGCTCATCTTGATGTTGGCATTGGGGCAAACTTTGGCGCAGAGGCCGCAATGGTTGCACACGTCGGCTTGCGAAGCAAATCCTGCATCGCCCATGGCGTAGCGCTTGAACAGCGGATACACCAGTCGCGACTTGAGCCACGGCATCGACCCCTTGACTACATCGTCGGAGGTGCTGCGGCGCTCGATGGCTTGTACCACCTGCGCTATGCGGCTCACGGCGGCGCTACGCTTACGCGATTCGAGGTCTTTTGAATCCACATCAAATCCCGGCAGAAGAATGTAGTTATTGGGCATCTGCACCGACATCGCCATCTGGCAGTGCATGCCGCGCCTATGCAATTCGGCACGCCACATCTGCGCCGACAGCGCTATATCGTCGCCGCAAGTGGTGACCATATAGCTATAAGTGTGGCTGCCGAAGCCGTCGATGGTTACTTTGCGAGCAAAAGCCGTGGCTATGGGCGCAGGACCCCACGAATAGGTAGGGAACACCCAACCCACCATTTCGCCATCGGCAAGCTTGTAGTGCATCTCGCCGCTATTGATGGCTTGCGCCATGCCTATAAGGCGTTCGCCAAGCGCATCAGCCAACTGACGTGCCACATACTCGCTATTGCCCGTTCCGCTGAAATAGAATATCATAGCAGTATTGCTTATTTTATGGTCACTTGAGTTGCGCCGAAGCCGTATTCGCGGAAACTTGCATCTTGGGCCTCACATCGCGGATAGCGGCGCTTGAGTTCGTCGAGAATTGCCTTGCGGAGCACGCCTTCGCCCTTGCCGTGTATAAACACTATCTTCTGCCCTATGTGCTTCTTGTGGGCATCGATGGTTTCGCGGAACTTGTCGAGCTGATAGAGCAGCATATCGGTAGAACTCATTCCGGCAGTGGTGTCGAGGAGTTCATCGATGTGCAAATCCACCACTATGGGACCTTCATTGGGGCGCTTTGCCACCGGTTTGCGATTGGGTTTGTCGGCATTGCGCTTTTCACGCATTGCTCGCTCAAGGTCGGCGCTATCTATCACCATTTGGCGCATCGGCAGGTCGTTTTTCACAATGTCGAAGGCTATCACCGGCGAATCGAAATACATGTTTTCGTGGAAACAATGCAACTTATAGAACTTGGTGGTGTCGAGGCGATATTCCACAAGCGCAGGATTCTTCAATTTGAATGGTTTATCCTGCTTAAACGCCACATACTGCACAGCCACGCGGTCCATTTCGGGGAGCGATTCGTGGCCAAATTCCTCGAGCAGCACCTGAATGTTAGGTTCTACTATGCCATGGAAGCGTGTCTTCCACATGCCGCTCTCGTCGTCGCGCGACATATAGCTGAAATACAGATAGTAATTGCTATCGTTCACCAGATAGGCATAAAACTTGGTGGTATTCAGATGCTTAACCTCGGCAGGTTCGTAGGCGAGCACCACATTGAGCACCTCGCCGGTTTCGGTTTCCTCCACTGGCAGAGCAGCCGGCTTGGGTTTCGGACCCGGAGCATCCACTTCCTTGCTCTTGGCTGGCACCAATGGGCGGTCGTAGGCGGTGGGCTTCGACTTGCTCTCCTCCACCACCACTATCTCGCGAAGCAACACCGGAGTCTCAAATCCGTCCTCGTCTTCAACGTATGCTAAATTATCCACTATCTTGGTGATTCTTCCGCCTCCCTGAGCATTCAGGAAGCGCACTATATCATTCACTTTTGCCATTTTTCCGTTTCTTTTTCCTATATTATTTCATTTTCGCAAAGTTACGCATTTATGCCGAATTTGCAATCCGGATTAATGCGTCGCGTGGTGGCAAAATAGTGTTATTTTAACCATTTAGCAACATCATCCTTAAAAGTAGGAGAATCTCCGGAATAGATTTTAACTATTTTCCCTTTCGGATTAATTACGACTTTAGACTCTTGACATTGAAGAATTTGTTTACAGCGATTTATATGATTTTCGGCATAAGGATAAAACATTGATGTTAAGGCATCACCTTGTAAAACTTCACTTAACTCTACAACTAATTTAGGGTTTGCCATAAGTATATGGTTCTGCCTTTCCACTTTTTTGGCACAGAAATAGTTATATCCGCCATCATATAATTGATAGAGAATAGAACTATTGAAATTATCATTAATAATTTTTTCATAACTTTCTATTTCAATAATTTTCTATCATTGTTGCCGCTTTCCAAAACGCTCATTTGATGTATGGCTATTTGATTCAGCTTGACAAGTCGTTCACCTTGAGTCATGCCCTGCTCGATGAAAACAGCATTGAGGTTCTCCATATTCGACAGG
>CALZAF010000135.1 GCA_945612775.1 uncultured bacterium
GGATTGTGCAATATCTTTGCGGGCGGTGGGCGTGTAATGCGGTGATGAATAGAAAAAAGCGTGCGAAAATCTTTCACAACTTGCGCATTGATTGTATCTTTGCACTACAATCAAGAAAACTTACAGATAATACCCGCTTAGAGGGGGTATGGTTATTTTTTTATTTTTAGAATATAATGTCAGTCAACAATATTCAAGACACAATGCGCGAGATATTGCGCGCTGAGAGCGAGGCAATATTGAATATCCCTGTCACCGATGCCTACGACAAGGCTGTGGCGATAATCGTAGAGAACGTGCATCGCCGTGGAGGGAAATTGGTGGCATCGGGAATGGGCAAATGTGGCCAGATATCCATGAATATTGCCACTACATTTGCATCGACAGGTATCCCTGCCGTCAATCTTCATCCAAGCGAGGCTCAGCATGGCGATTTGGGCATACTTCAGCCCAACGATGTGCTTTTGTTGCTATCTAACTCGGGAAAAACCACCGAGATAGTGCAGCTTGTGGGATTGGCGCGCGACCTTTACCCTCAACTTCCCATCATTGTGATTACTGGCAACGGCAACAGTCCGCTTGCCCAGATTGCCGACGTGTGCCTTTGCACAGGAGGTGCTCCGGAGGTGTGCCCGTTGGGTCTCACTCCCACCACCTCTACCACTATGATGACCGTGATGGGCGATGTGCTTGTGGTTAACACAATGAAGGAGACTGGATTTACCCGTCAGGAATATGCTAAGCGCCACCATGGTGGCTATCTTGGCGAGAAGAGCCGCCGATAATCGGTTCTGCCTACGCAGATGCGTCCAGCCGTGGCTTGGAAGTGGCTGCGTGGCACAAAGGTTAGAATTATTTATAGAACAAAACATATTTAGCATCCGATAATCGTTATGCGACAGATAATAGCAATAGGAGAATCAGTGTTTCACACCGTGTTTGCCGGCAACGTGCCCCAGAGCAGTTATGTGGGCGGACGCATTGCCAACGCTGCTTCTTCGCTTGCCCTTGCCGGCTTGCCTGTGACTATGGTGAGCGAGTGTGCCGACGACCGAGTGGGCGACATAGTGGTGGATTTCTTGAAAAATAATCGAGTGAATGTAAGTTCGGTTGACCGTTACGCCAATGGTACTACGCCGCTTACTGCCATCTTTCGCGACCCTGACGGCTCAGAACGACGCGTGAAATATGGCACTTATCCTGCCGACCGCTTCGACGTGATGTGGCCTCGCATCAATGAGGACGACATAGTGATTTTCGGATCGCTCTACGCTGTGGAGAATGAGCAGCGCAAACGCCTATATGAGATTCTGCAATATGCCTTCGACCGCAAGGCGGTGGTGGTGTATCTGCCGGGATTTGAATGTGGCATCAATTATAGCATCACCAAGGTGATGCCCAACATACTTGAGAACTTCGAACTTGCCGACGTGGTTATCGCCAACGAGCACGACATGAAGGACATTTTTCCTAACGAGGACGGCGAAAAATGCTATCGCCACCACATGATCTATTGCCACCGCTACATTCACATTGCCGACGGCGGACGCACCACAATCTTTGGTCGCGGCGTGAAGTCGGAAGTGGGCTCAGAACCCATTCCTGACACCCAATCGCTCGGCTGGCAAGCTGGTTATGTGGCTGGATTTGTGTTCGGAATGATTGAAGTAGGCATCACTCACCGCTCAATAGGCGCGGTGGAGCAGGAGACGTGGAACCGTGTGGCGGGCACTGCTTATAGCTTTGCCGCCGACTGTGCCGCCTCGGCAAGCAACTGCATCACAGCTCCGTTTGCCGCCGATATGGCGCAAAGGCTTGAAAATGCGCTACAAGAAGAATAACTCAACATAACCAACCACCAAATTAGTCAACGACATGAAACCTCTACTTCATCACACCTCGTTACCAAGCTTTAAGACCGACATATCGGCATATAAAGCAGCTGTGGCAAGCACCGGCACTCTGCCCGATGGCGATGTGCCTCTCGAGGCGAAGATGTGGTATGTGCTTCAGTTGGTAGAGCAGAACCGCACCGCCGATGCCGCCGTGCTGCTCGACACCATCAATTATAATCCCAATGCCCTCACACCGCCCATCTACACCGCTTGGATGTGGCTGGTGCGCATGAGCATCTATATAGCCCGAGCCGACTATCTGATGGCTGGCGACGCTGCCGAGCGCACTCTGCGCGCCCTCGATGCCATAGTGGTGAAGAAGGGCGACGATTTCCTCGCCATACTGGCTGGCGTGCTCTATAACCTCGCCATGCTTCACAACGCTTCGAGCGAGAACAGCCGCGCCGCCAAGGAGCTTGCCAAGGCACAAAAACTCTACGAACGACTTGTAAAGAAGGATGAATCGCGATTTGCCACCATGCTCACCTATGCCGTGGAGGCGTCGATGCTCATCTTCAAGTCGCGCCAGCAGCAGATGGAGGTGTTTGCCCACTATCACGACCTTACCGAGCAATATAGCGGTATGGTGGAAGGCGGCAACCGCGACGCCATAGCCCAGCTGGTGGATTCACTACACAAGGAGGGCGAAATAATGCTCGAAATGGGCAACCATCGCGACGCCATGAAATATTTCACCAAGGCATTGCGCTATCAGAAGCGCATCAGCAGCGAGATGGGCATGAAAGAGCTTACGCTATCGATAGGCCTCGCACGCTCGCTCATGCGCATAGCCAACCGCCGCGAGTCGGCCGACCAACTCTTGGCTTCGCTCCAGCCGCTGGCGCAGCGACTTGGCGCCACCGAGGCGCAAGCCGAGATAGCCTCGCTGCTCGACAAGAAGGACAAGAACAATCGCATCATGACACTGCTTAAAGGCATATTTTGACGCAATCGTCATGCTTGCAGCCCCAAAGGCCAGAAAATGAGATTTTTTAGTAACCATTTTATATTAATATGAACGAAATCAACGAAAACGAACAGAAAACAGTCCCTCTCCCGCATCTCGACGAACTTAGAGTGGGCATCGTAGTGGCCAATTCGAAGGCCGAAATCACCGAAAAATTGTGCAACAGCGCAGTTTCACTACTAAAAGATGAAGGTTATCCCGACAACGACATCACCGTGGTGCATGTGCCCGACACATTCCAACTCGTGTTTGCCGCATCGCGCCTTGCCAAGAGCCGCGCCTTCGATGCCGTTATCATCTTCGGATGCATAGTTCGCGGCGAAACACCTCACTTCGACTATGAGTGTCAGCACGTAAGCCATGGCGCAGCTATCCTTAACGCCGAAGGCAAAATTCCAGTAGTGTTTGGCGTGCTCACCGTTGATACCGAAGAACAGGCGCTTGAGCGCGTAGGCGGTCCCGACGCAATAGCCGACAAGGGCGCCGAAGCAGCCATCGCCGCCATTCGCATGGCTGAGATTGCCCGCAAATTATAATATTAACCATGATTGCCTCAACGCTCGCCGCCCTGCTTGGCGGCAGCGGAGGCTCAAAATAATAAAAATCCAACTAGACACGATTCGATGAACGAAACTAAAGGAAACACTCTGCATGGCATATTGCTCATTATGCTGTTTGCACTGTCGGCATTCTTCGTAGCCGACTTTCAATGGGTAAAAGCCATGTCGCTCAGCCCACTCATTGTGGGTATCATTTTGGGGATGGTTTATGCCAATACCCTACGCCGATTTATGCCACAGCAATGGTCTGCCGGCATCAAGATTTGCACCAAGCAAGTGCTGCGCACAGGTATCGTGCTCTATGGCTTCCGCCTTACCATTCAAGATGTGTTCAACATAGGCGTGAGCGCACTGTGGGTCGATAGCCTTGTGATTATAGGCACCCTTGCCCTCGGCATGATTTTTGGCCGTATGCTCAAGATGGACCGCGACACCGCACTGCTCACCAGCACCGGATCTGCCATCTGCGGCGCTGCTGCCGTGCTTGGCGCCGAACCAGTGGTGCGTTGCGAGGCACATAAGACTGCCGTAGCCGTATCTACTGTGGTGATTTTCGGCACTTTGTCGATGTTTCTTTATCCAATAATCTATCGCACAGGTCTGCTCGACCTCACCACTCAGCAGTGGGCCATCTACACAGGTGGCACGCTTCACGAAGTGGCTCATGTGGTGGGCGCCGGCAATGCTATGGACCCCGACGGAATGTTGCACATAGCCGACCAAGCCACCATCACCAAGATGATTCGCGTGATGCTTCTTGCCCCGGTGCTGCTGGTAATGGCATTTGTGCTCGCCCGAGGCGGCAATAGCGAAGGCGGCAAGCGCAAGATTGCTGTGCCTTGGTTTGCTTTCGGATTCATCGGAATAATCTGCCTCAACTCGCTGCTTCAGAGCTTCTCGTTTATCCCAGCCGAAACGCTCAAGGCAGGATTGGGCTACATCAATAGCTTCGACACATTCCTCCTCACCATGGCAATGACCGCACTCGGCACCGACACCAGCATCGATAAATTTAAGGCTGCTGGCGCTAAACCATTCGTTTTGGCGCTGATGATTTACGGTTGGCTCATCGTGGGCGGATACGTGCTCGTGAAGCTATTTGTGTAAATTTGCATGATAATCATAAACCACAAGTTAATTCCAAAAATCTAATATATGCAATCTATAAGAAGTATTTTTAAGATAGGTGTAGGCCCATCGAGTAGCCACACCATGGGTCCACGCAAGGCTGCTGTGCTATTCAGCGAATTGTATTCGGGCGTGGCATCTTACGACGTGCTGCTTTTCGGCTCGCTCTGCGCCACTGGCAAGGGCCACATGACCGACAAAGCAATTCTCGACGTGCTGCAACCCATAGCTCCCACCAACATCGTGTGGCGTCACGGCGAATTTTTGCCATTTCACCCTAATGCAGTGACTTTCATTGCCTACGACGACCAGCACAACGAAATGGGGCGCAAAACCTATTACTCGATAGGCGGCGGCGACATTGTTGAAGAGGGTCAAGACCGTCCTGCTATGCCCGACGTTTATCCTCTATCCACCATCACCGAGATTAAGCAATGGTGCATCGACACAGGCCGAAGCTACTGGGAATATGTAGATGAATACGAAGGTCCCGAAATATGGGAATATCTCACTAAGGTGTGGAATGTGATGAAGGCTGCCGTGCTTCGCGGAATCGAGGCTGAAGGCGTGTTGCCTGGCGGTCTGTGCGTTACCCGCAAGGCTGTAAGCTACTTCGTAAAGGCTTCGGGCTATATCGGCTCGCTCAAGAGCCGCGGCATAGTGTATGCCTACGCCCTCGGCGTCAGCGAGGAGAACGCAAGCGGTGGCGAAATCGTTACTGCACCTACATGCGGCTCGTGCGGCGTACTTCCTGCAGTGCTCTATCACTTGCACACCACCAAGGGTTTCTCGGAGCAACGCATATTGCGCGCATTGGCTACCGCAGGGCTTTTCGGCAATGTGGTTAAGACTAATGCGTCGGTTTCGGGTGCCGAAGTGGGTTGTCAAGGCGAAGTTGGTGTGGCTTGTGCAATGGCTGCCGCAGCTGCCAATCAGCTCTTTGGCGGCACTCCTGCTCAGATAGAATATTCGGCAGAAATGGGTCTTGAACACCACTTGGGACTCACTTGCGACCCTGTGGGCGGATTGGTACAGATTCCTTGCATCGAGCGCAACGCCTACGCAGCTGCTCGCGCCCTCGATGCCAACCTGTTTGCAGCGTTCAGCGACGGTTCGCACTCGGTTAGCTTCGACCGCGTTGTAGAGGTGATGCAGCAGACCGGCCACGACCTCCCAAGCCTCTACAAAGAGACATCGGAAGGCGGTTTGGCAGTAATCAAAGAAGGTCAACGCTGCCCACGCTCTCGCAGAAAGAAATAGCCACATCGTGGGTCTTTAACATCGATAACGCAACATTTTGGCACAGGTTTTCGCAAATGCGAAGATTTGTGCCAATTTATTTTTTTGTAGCATCTTTACGAGCATTTCACTACATGCTTTTGCGCCTTAACACGATATTATTCAAAGAATAAACTATATAAACTGACAAAGACTAATCCCATAAGCCATTTCATTTCACATATCTACCCATATTGTGCTAATCCGTGCCTGAAAATATTGTGGAAATCCGTGTTAGCCTCAGCGTCGTACGAGATCGCAACACAATCATTCGCGAGATAAAAATCTTGGAAAAGTGGCAAAAATAGAGCAAAAACACCTTGGAAAAGTGGCAAAAAATAGGGTAAAAACACTTTGGAAAAGTGGCAAATTCTTGAATTATAGGTGTAGGAGTGCAAAGAGATGGTAACTGCCATTAAAGTCCTTGTTGATGATTGCGCTGCGCAGCCTTGCTGGGGGCTGCGTATTATTTGCTATTGCGAGGGTGGTGA
>CALZAF010000136.1 GCA_945612775.1 uncultured bacterium
CTATGGGTGACCATCTATATGAGCCTCATGGGCAAGCAAGGCGTGAAGGAAGCCGCACAACTGTCGTACGACGGCGCTCACTACATGCAAGAGCAACTCCTTGCCACAGGTCGATTTGCAGCCCGCTTCGACCGCCCATTCTTCAATGAATTCTGCGTAACCTTCGATGGCGACGTAGATGCCCTGCAGAAGCATCTCGTGGATAACGGCATACTCGGCGGCGTGAAAATCGACGCCAACACCATCATGTTTGCCGTTACCGAAAAGCGCAGCAAAGAAGAGATAGACCGTGTTGTAGAACTTAGCAAGGAGATTTGAGCCATGAACAATAGACTTTACGGAAACCTAATATTCGAGTTGAGCCACCCAGGCACTTGTGGCTATTCTCTGCCAGCCAACCGTTTTGGCAATTATAACCTTCCCGAAGAGATGCGCCGCGCCACCGATGCCGAGTTGCCAGAGTGCGACGAGATGACCGTGGTGCGCCACTATACCAATCACTCAGCCAACAACTTCGGCGTAAACAACGGATTCTATCCATTGGGCTCATGCACAATGAAATACAATCCCGTAATCAACGAAGAAGTGGCTGCTATGCCTCAATTCCAGAATCTGCACCCACTGCAGCCCAACAGCACATGCCAAGGCGCTCTTGAGGTGTACTACAACCTGCAGAAATCGCTTTGCGAACTTACCGGTCTGGCTGAATTTACCCTCAATCCGTGCGCAGGAGCCCATGGCGAGCTCACTGGCTTGATGGTGATTCGCAGCTACCACCAGAGCCGCGGCGACCATAAGCGCGTGAAGGTGATAGTGCCCGACTCGGCACACGGCACCAATCCGGCTTCGGCAGCCGTTTGCGGCCTCGAAATCGTTGAGGTGAAGAGCACAGCCAACGGACTTGTTGACGTGGAATCGCTAAAACCATTGCTCGGCGACGACATCGCAGCAATGATGATGACCAACCCAAACACCCTCGGCTTGTTTGAATCGGAAATCCCCGAAATAGCCAAATTGGTGCACGAATGTGGCGGCTTGATGTACTACGATGGAGCCAACCTCAACCCGATGCTCGGCGTTAGCCGTCCAGGCGACATGGGCTTCGACGTGATGCACATCAATCTGCACAAAACATTCTCTACACCTCACGGCGGTGGCGGTCCCGGCAGCGGTCCGGTGGGCGTTCGTGCCGACCTTGTGGACTTCCTGCCAAAGCCAAAGGTGGAAAAACTCGCCGACGGCACATTTGCCCTCGTCAACGACCTGCAGAGCGGAGAATATGATGTAACTCGCAATCATATAGGTGCTTATCTCGGCAATTTTGCCGTTATACTTCGTGCTTATACCTATATTCTCACCCTCGGAGCTGAAAACATCAAGATGGTGGGCCCATTGGCAACACTCAATGCCAACTACATCAAGGAAATGCTCAAGGATGTGTATGAATTGCCTATCGAAAGCGTGTGCAAGCACGAATTTGTGTTCGACGGCTTGAAGGACAAATCGACCGAAGTCAGCACAATGGACGTGGCAAAGCGCCTGCTCGATTACGGCTACCATGCACCTACTATCTACTTCCCATTGCTCTTCCATCAGTCGCTGATGATAGAGCCAACCGAGAACGAGAGCAAGCAGACCATCGACGGATTTATAGGCGTGATGCGCAAGATAGCCGAAGAGGCAGCCACAACACCAGAAGTGGTGAAGACAGCGCCTCACAATGCACCTATCACACGCGTTGACGACGTTCGCGCCGCTATGCATCCGGTGATTACATATAGAATGTTAGCAAACGACACTCAAGAATGATTCAGACCGACCTTATAATAATAGGCAGCGGCCCGGGCGGATATTGCACCGCCAAGTATGCCGCACAAAACGGTTTGCAGACCGTGGTGGTGGAAGCTGCCGAAGTGGGTGGCACCTGCTTGAACTGCGGATGCATACCCACCAAGAGTCTGGCTCACGATGCCCAGCTTGTTCTCGAAGGAGCACCTGCCTCGTGGGCAGCAGCGATGGAGCGCAAGCAAGGCGTGGTGGAACAACTGCGTGCCGGAGTGGAATCGATACTCGCCCTGCCCGGCATCACTCTCGTGCGCGGCAAGGCTAAGATGACCGATGCCCACACCGTGGAGGTGGGTGGCGAGCAATATTCGGCTAAGAATGTGATTATTGCCACCGGATCGTCGGCAAAGTTCCCGCCATCGCTGTCCGAAGAACTGCTTGTGACCAATGCCGTAGGCAGCGAAGCTATGCCAAAGGTTGTTACATCGACCGAACTGCTATCGCTTGCCCAACTGCCACAACATTTGGTGATAGTGGGCGCAGGCGTGATAGGCATGGAGTTTGCCTCGATTTTTAATAGTTACGGAGTGAAAGTCACTGTGGTGGAATTTCTCAAGGAATGTCTGCCAGCCGTTGACTCCGACATAGCCAAGCGCGCACGCAAATTGCTCGAAAAGCGCGGCATCGACTTTGTGATGCAAGCCGCAGTGAGCAGCATTGCCGATGGCAAGGTAACCTACGAGCGCAAGGGCAAGGCTGAGCAGATAGAAGCCGACGTGGTGCTTGTGGCTACCGGTCGCCGCCCGAATGTGGATGACCTCGGACTCGAGAACACAGGTGTGGACTACGACCAGCGCCGCGGCATAGCCGTTGACGATAATATGGCGACCAATGTGCCCGGCATATACGCTATTGGCGACGTTAACGGCAGAATGATGCTTGCCCATGCAGCCACATTTCAAGGCTATCGCGCCGTGAATGCCATAGTGGGCAAAGCTGACAACATACGCCTCGATGTGATGCCATCGGCTATCTTCACCGAACCCGAAATAGCCTGTGTGGGCATGTCGGAGCAGCAATGCAAAGATGCCGGCATCGACTTTGTTCTAAAGAAAGGTTTTATGCGTTCTAACGGTAGGGCATTGGCTATGGAGAGTGCCGACGGTATGGTTAAGCTCACCGCAACGGCTGCCGATGGCAAGTTGCTCGGTTGCCACGCTTTCGGTGCAAGAGCGTCGGAGATAGTGCAAGAAGTGTCGTCGCTGATGTGCTGCGATGCCACACTCAGCCAGCTTCAGGACATGGTGCATATTCATCCCACCATCAGCGAAATCCTCTCTGAGATAGCAAGATAATTGTCATTGTCAGAATAATAATAGAGGCGGTGCTTCGCAATAGCGTGAAGCGCCGCCTTTTTATCATTAGTTGAGAGTAAAAAATCAGAACGAAAGTGCCACAGCGGCACCAGCCGAGTGGGTAATTGGGTCGTAGAACGGTATGGCAGCCACGGCTACAGGTTGGGTGTGATTGTCGGGGATGCGAAAGAGTTTCCGCTCCAATGGCACAAGCCAATAGCCGATTCGTGCGCTGAGTATGCCAATGCCGGCACCGCCGATTACATCGTTGAGCCAGTGCTTGCCCTTGGCCATGCGGCTATAAGCCACCAGCGACGCCATTGCATAACCGCCGAGACCCCACCAATTGCCATGCTGAATGCGCATCACCTCGGCAGCGCGAAAAGCACGCGCCACGTGCCCCGAAGGGAACGAATTGCGCTCCGTCTCGTCGTAGGGTCGAGGTTCGCGGATGGTGTATTTCATTGCTCCTGTGAGCGCATACATCACCGCAATCGACGTTACCGATGCCATGAGATTGTCGATTTTGCTATACTTGCTCTTCACTCCGCCTATGGTGAGCCCGATGTTGAGCACCGTCGGGGCGAATTGCAGATAGCTATCGGCGTTGCCCATATCGGTGTGCACATTTTCGTAGATGTAGCTATTGGCTTTCTGGATGTTGTGTTCCCATACGCCTATCGTGCCCACCGCAACGAGAGCGACGGGAAGAATGGCCTGTTTGATGTCGAAACGGGGAGTAGGAACCCCTTCGCCGAGAATCTGCTTCTGCAACTGCGCTTTCTGTTGCTCCAGTTCGGCCATATAGAGCAGGCGCTCAATCTCGGCAGTCTGCTGTGCTATGTAGGCACTATCTTGCTCTAAAGTCACCTGAAGCGTGTCGGCGCCCGAAGGAGTCTGGGCAAAAACACCAACCGATGACATCATCGCCATCAGCACAGCTAATAAACTGATAATTTTCGATTTCACGGCTGCAAAATTACGGCAATAAGATGAGACTGCCAAATAAATCCCACTCGAGACGCCCGCCACACCCTATCGACCTATGAAGTGCAGCGGTTTTTTGCCCGAAATTATCGAATTTTGGGAATTTTTTTGCGCTAACGCTTGGAAATGTGAAAAATAGTGCTGATATTTGTGCTATCAAAATGATATTATAATAGATTGAAAAAATATCTAAATGATTTATTATTAATATTAAACTAATAGTTATGGAAACAAAGGAATTTGAATTTCAGGGAATGAAGCTAAACGGCATAATGATGATATTTGTGCTGTTGGTAATGTTAGTGTGCATGGTTGGTGTGATAGTTTACGGAGCGATTATCGATGAGGCGCTTGTGTGCGTTCCGGCGATAGCTCTGTTGATATTGACACTGATAGGGCTTGGCGGATTTGTGCAATTGGAGCCAAATGAGATGTCGGCGTTGCTGTTTTTCGGCAAATATCGCGGATCGCTCACCAAGAACGGCTTATATTGGGTGAATCCATTCTTGACAAGCAAGAAGATGACGCTGCGCGCACGCAACCTTGACGGCAAGCCCATTAAGGTGAATGATAAAGACGGCAATCCGATATTGATAGGTCTGGTGGTGGTATGGCGATTGAAAGATGCCTATAAGGCACTTTTCGAAGTCGATCTGCAAGAAAAAGAGACCAAGACCGTAAACACCCGCATGAATGCGCTTGAGCGCTTCGTGTCGATACAGAGCGACGCAGCATTGCGCCAAGTGGCAGGGCAATATGCCTACGATAACTTAGACGAAGATCAGAAGTCCGACGAGATAACCCTGCGTTCGGGCGGCGATGAAATCAACGAAGAATTGGTGAAAAAACTCACCGAACGACTTGCTATGGCAGGCATAGAGGTGGTAGAGGCGAGAATCAACAACCTGAACTATGCTCCAGAGATAGCTGCGGCTATGTTGCGCCGTCAGCAGGCATCGGCAGTGGTGTCGGCACGCGAGAAGATAGTGGAAGGTGCAGTGTCGATGGTGCGCTTGGCGCTCGACAAACTGCAAGCCGAGGAGATAGAACTCGACGAGGACAAGAAGGCGGCAATGGTGAGCAATCTGCTCGTGGTGCTCTGCAGCGATGAGAGCGCTACACCCGTAATCAATGCCGGCACGCTTAACCATTAAATTAGAATAGGGTAATAGTAAAGATAAGAAAGTAAAAAAATCTACAACCGCTATGGCTCAAGAAAAGGAACAAAAAACCAAATCTTTCGTGCTGCGCATCGACTCAAAGACGATGAGCGCGATAGAGGCTTGGGCAGCCGACGAATTTCGTTCGGTGAATGGGCAACTGCAATGGATTATTGCGGAAGCTCTGAAGCGTAGCGGCAGAGTTAAGAAAAAGTGAAAAAAGTTTGAGATTAGTATCTATTTAAGTGTAGATTTTTCATGGCGTTTAACCAGAGGCAAGGTCTTGTAGAGTTATACAATGCCTTGCCTTTATCTTTGCGGTCATTTGCGGCGGATTATGCCTGTGAAGATGCGGCCCGAGTGAATGCCAATGCGCCGAGCCGAGAAGTAGCGCAGAGGTTGGCATCGCGTGCAGCGATGGCTGAGAGCAATGTTGGCATCGGGCACGCCACTCTGCACCAGGTTGAGGCGATTGACAAGCGGCAGGTCGATATGCGCCTTGCCAGTGGCGGGGTTGCGCTTGGCGATAATTGCCGGGTCGAATCCTGCTTCGATAAATTGCTGAAGCACCTCGTCGCCCACCTCGAAGCAGTCTTGGCAGATGGCAGCTCCCACAGCCGCCATGATGCGCTGCGGATTGGCGCCCAACTGGCACATAGCCTCCACGGTGCGGCAAGCGATGCGGTCCTTAGAACCTTTCCAACCTGCGTGCGCCACACCGAGCACGCCCGCCTCGCTATCGGCAAGCACCAAGGGCACGCAGTCGGCGGTATTGACGCCTATTGCCACATTCGGTAGATCGGTCACCAAGGCATCGATGCCCTCCAGGTTGGCTTCGTGGCGCGACTCGGCAGTGATAGTCGCCACGAGCGAAGAGTGAGTCTGCCGAGGCAGAATAAGGTCGCTATCGGCGATGCCGAGTTCTTGGCAAAGCAAACGGCGACAAGCCGCAATGTGATTGAGACTGTCGCCGGTGTAATTGCATATATTAAAACTCGAATAGTTGTCGCCCGCTACAGCGTCGCC
>CALZAF010000137.1 GCA_945612775.1 uncultured bacterium
CGCCTGGGGTAGAGAAGAAAAAGCGGCACTTTTTCTTTGTCGAATTCCGACCCGAGCACCAGATTCCACGCCAAGCCAGTCCACTTAGCATCGCCGAAATAGTCTTCTAAATATCGTCTGCTCGATCCCACGAGAATGGCGTTGATGTCGTTGAAGCCCTCGTCGATGTTGGTGATGCCCACAAATCGCAATGTCATGGCGCAGCAGTTGTTGTAAATGGGGTTGAACGGGTGAGAATTGTCGGGCGCATCTACTGCGTCGTCGAGCATCGACCATAGTTTTACCTCTTGTTGCGGTGTGAGATGCATGGGGAGTTCTGTAATGGAGCGCTGCTCGGATTTAACTTCGCCGATGAAGTCGGCGGTGTATGACCGGATGTATTCGCCAGTTAAGCGGCCAGAGAAATATGCTGCGGCAAACGATTGATTCTCGCGAGTCTGAATGGCGTTGAACTGATAGGTGTAGTCGATATCTTTAGAAGGGCACTGCATGCGAATAGCGAGGTGTCCGCCAGCCGAATATACAGCTTTGCCCGGGGAAACCACGAGCAACGACGCCTCGATGTAGTCAGGACGGTCCATTACTGCCAGAATTTCGTCGTCGGGCGATTGTTGAGCCATAGAAACAGCAGTCGAAAAGAATAGCGAAAACACCAATATGATTCTGCAGAGATAATCCATAATCAGCTAAGGTTTAGTTTATCTACAAAATTATGAATTTTTGCTTGTAACAGTACAAAATAATTGAAAAAAATGGCATAAATAAAGCGCCAATAGCGAACTATCGGCGCGAAATGGAATGTCGGGATGACAAGATTCGAACTTGCGACCACTCGCCCCCCAGACGAGTACTCTAAACCGGACTGAGCTACATCCCGAAAAAGTTATGGCTTCGAAAAACCGATGCAAAGATATGAAATTTTTTGCAAATAATCAATTTTCTTGCCATATATAGTGAAATTAATGTTTTGAACAGCGCAAAACATTGCTTAAAGCCGCATGTAATCAAAAAAATAAGGCGCATTTGCCCGAAGGAAATGCGCCTAAAAATCTATAGCTTGAAAAAATTATTCAGCCTTACCGTCGCTGCCAAGCACGTTGATGATTTTGTGCTTGTAGAGCTTTTCCATGTTGTCGCGAGCTGGGCCCAAGTACTTGCGAGGGTCGAATTCAGCTGGCTTTTCAGCGAATACCTTGCGAACAGCAGCAGTCATAGCCAAACGGCTGTCAGAGTCGATGTTGATTTTGCAAACAGCGCTCTTAGCAGCTTCGCGAAGCCATTCTTCAGGGATACCGATAGCAGCCTTCAAAGCACCACCGAACTTGTTGATAGTTTCAACTTCGTCCTGAGGAACAGAAGAAGAACCGTGAAGCACGATAGGGAATCCAGGAAGTTCCTTTTCAACAGCCTTCAAAACGTCGAAAGCCAATGGAGGAGGCACGAGCTTGCCGTTTTCGTCAACAGTGCATTGTTCTGGAGTGAACTTGTAAGCACCGTGAGAAGTACCGATAGAGATAGCCAAGCTGTCGCAGCCAGTGCGAGTAGCGAAGTCAACTACTTCTTCAGGGTTAGTGTAGGTGTGGTGGTCGCTTGATACTTCGTCTTCAACGCCAGCCAATACACCAAGTTCACCTTCTACAGTAACATCGTGTTGGTGAGCATATTCAACAACCTTCTTTGTAAGAGCGATGTTTTCTTCGTAAGGAAGGTGAGAACCATCGATCATAACTGAAGAGAAACCGCAGTCAACGCAGTCCTTGCAGAGCTCGAAGCTGTCGCCGTGGTCGAGGTGAAGAACGATTTGAGGCTTAGCCCAACCAAGTTCCTTAGCATATTCTACAGCGCCTTGAGCCATGTAGCGAAGAAGAGTAGCGTTAGCATAGTTGCGAGCGCCCTTCGATACTTGAAGGATAACTGGAGACTTAGTTTCAGAAGCAGCTTTGATGATAGCTTGAAGTTGCTCCATGTTGTTGAAGTTGAAAGCAGGAATAGCATATCCGCCTTCGATAGCCTTTGCAAACATATCGCGAGTGTTTACAAGGCCAAGATCTTTATAATTTACCATTTGTTAAATATATAAAAAGTGAGTAATATCCATTGCTTGAAAATATGCTTGAATCTGCGCCTATGCAATTCGGCACAATTTTCCCTAATTTTCAAGTGCAAAGATAACTATTTTTCTGCTACAATATGAACTATTTTTCTTTTTTTGTTAGAAAAATATTGTTTGTCAATATTATCTTTGTAAATAGCCAATGGCTATGACTCTATGATTCTATTGCCAGATGGATTTATGTATGGGTGTGAATTTTGAAAACTATGTATGATGTTACTTCTTTTTGTAGCCCAATGCTTGTAGCACTTGGTTATTCCATCGTGAACGTTCTCTGTCTACTATCCAACCCCATTTGTTGAAATATTTTATCATATTGATTATGTGAATGACAAGTAGTTTTGTGCTTTGGTACGATTCTGCTCTATGATTATGAACGATTGAGACTTTTGGCCAATAAATGGTTTTAAAATATTTATGCATGCGTCTTGTTATGTCAATGTCTTCGGGATACATGAAGAAACGTTCGTCAAATAGCCCGACTCTATTTAGCGCATCCATTCGGAAGAACATAAAACTACCTTGATGATAAGGAATGTTAACAGTGCAATTGTGATCCCAAAAGCTTAGAGTATATTTGGAGTTAAGCATTCTCGAAAGTGAATTTGGTAAAAAACGACGTGAAATTAGGTTAAATGGTGTCGGCAAAAGTCGCTGAGCCAATTGCAAAGTGCCATCAGGATATGTTATTTTAGGTTGAAGTTGAGCCACATTCTCGTTATTCTCCATATAATCAGTTATTTTACCGATAATTGTCGGTTCAAAATATACATCAGAGTTCAGAACTAAATGGTAGCAAGATTTGATCTTCATAGCATATCGAATAGCGACATTATGGCCTGCGCCATAACCAATGTTTGCATTGTTGAATATATATTCAACTCGGTCATATTGTTTGCAGATTCTACGTAGATCGTCGTTAGGAGAGTTGTCGCTGATGAAAATGCGAAAAATTGGGCTGCATAGGATTGAACTCAAGCACTTGCTGAGTTCATCAGTATTGGTCTTGTATGTAACAATTGAGGCTGTGACTATCATAACAAATAATTAAATCTCAAACTCCTATGCAGTGCGCTCGGCTGGCTGATGCTCTATGAGTTCGGGAGGTGTGAGAAAAGTTATCTTCATCTTAAACAAATAAAAAACTGCGATGCCGCCGAAAAAATGGCGTCAAAGCATAGCATTTATACTTAAATAACGAATAATAGAGCCTTTAATTATGCTAAATGTGCTAAATTAAGAAACTTTTAAGATGTTTTTAGGCAGAATTGACCAAAAATCAATAATAAAGAATTATCTTTGTTTGCACTTTGCAGCCAGGCGTTTGGCTCGAGAGCAATAAAGGAAATAATAGCAACCAATAAAAAACAAAAAAAACAACCTAACGAAGAATAATGAGAAGATGGCGCATTGAAGACAGTGCAGAACTGTATAACATCAACGGCTGGGGCTTGAAGTATTTCTCAATCAATGAGAAAGGTCACATTCAGGTGACACCGCGTGAAGGCTGTGCAGGAGTAGATTTGAAAGAGGTGATGGACGAATTGCAGGTGCGAGATATCACGGCACCGATTTTGCTTCGTTTCCCCGACATTCTTGACAATCGAATTGAGAAAATCTCGAATTGTTTCAAATCGGCGTCGAAGGAATATGACTACCAAGCCGAAAACTTCATTATTTATCCTATTAAAGTGAATCAGATGCGTCCTGTGGTGGAAGAAATCGTGGGACACGGCAAGCGATTCAACATAGGTCTTGAGGCTGGCAGCAAACCCGAACTGCATGCAGTGCTATCGATTAGCATCGACGAGAAATCGCTCATCATCTGCAATGGATATAAGGATGAGAGCTATGTGGAACTTGCGCTCTTGGCACAGAAGATGGGCCGCCGCATATTCCTTGTGGTGGAAAAGCTCAACGAGCTGCGTCTGATAGCCGACATTTCGCGCCGACTGAATATACGCCCTAATATAGGCATCCGCATCAAGCTGTCGAGTTCGGGCAGCGGCAAGTGGGAAGAGTCGGGCGGCGACCAGAGCAAATTCGGACTTAATTCGAGCGAACTGCTTGAGGCAATCGACTATCTGCAGAAGAAGCAGCTCGTGGATTGCTTGAAGTTGATACACTTCCACATTGGCAGCCAGATAACAAAGATTCGCCATATTAAGAATGCGCTTCGTGAAGCTACGCAATTCTATGTGCAGCTTTCGCGCATGGGCTTCGACATCGACTTTATCGATATAGGCGGCGGTCTCGGTGTGGATTACGACGGCACACGCAACAGTGCCAACGAGAGCAGCATGAACTATTCGATTCAGGAGTATGCCAACGATGCCGTGTCGGCAATCGTAGATACCTGCGTGAAAAATGGTTTGAAGCAGCCTAATATCATCAATGAGAGTGGTCGTTCGCTCACGGCTCATCACTCAATATTGGTGTTCGATGTGCTCGAGACCACCCAGCTTCCTAACTGGAACGACGATGTGGACAAGATAGAGGACAGCGACCACGAGTTGGCTCACGAACTATATGAAATATGGGATAAAATCAACCAATCGCGCATGATGGAGGATTGGCACGATGCTTTGCAGATACGCGAGGAGGCTCTTGACCTCTTTAGCCTCGGTTTGCTCGACCTTCGCAACCGTGCATTGATAGAGAAACTCTTCTGGGCAATAGCACGCGACGTGAGCGATATGGCTTCGGGCTTGAAGCATGCCCCCGAAGAGCTCCGCAAGGTGGCTAAGAAGTTGCCAGAGAAGTATTTCTGCAATTTCTCGCTGTTCCAGTCGCTGCCCGATAGTTGGGCAATCGACCAGCTGTTCCCGATTATCCCAATTTCGCGCCTCGATGAGCGACCAACCCACACAGCCACCATTCAGGATATGACTTGCGACAGCGACGGCAAGATAGCTAACTTCGTGTCGCCAAACGGCGTGTCGCCATCGATTCCGGTGCATGGATTGAAGCCAAATGAGCCATATTATCTGGGCGTGTTCCTGGTGGGAGCATATCAAGAAATTCTCGGCGATATGCACAACCTATTCGGCGACACCAATGCCGTGCATGTGAGCGTGTATAAGGATCGCTACGAAATCGACCAGATTATCGACGGCGAAACCGTGGCAGAGGTGCTCGACTATGTGCAGTATAATCCACGCAAACTTGTGCGCAACATCGAGACATGGGTTACCCAGTCGATGAAGCAAGGCAAGATTACGCCTGAAGAGGGCAGAGAGTTTATCAGTAACTACCGTTCGGGACTTTATGGCTACACTTATCTCGAAAGAGACTAAGCAGAGAGCACTATTACATTAATATATAGAGCAATCTCCCCACGAGCGCAGAGGCGAGGGGAGATTGTATTCGTTAAGCGCGAGGCAATGATGCCTCCGGAAATAATCAAAAATAATCGACAAAGCAGAGACCGTATGCGATACTTTATGCGTTTGGCCTATCGCGGGGCAGAATTTCACGGGTGGCAGTCGCAACCCAACGACATCTCGGTGCAGGAAACCATCGAGAAGGCTATGACTATGGTGCTACGCCAGCCGATAAAGATTACCGGCGCAGGACGCACCGATGCCGGAGTGAACGCAGCCACCATGATAGCGCATTTCGATGCCGAGCCGATAGCCGATGCCGCCTAACTTGTGCATCAGCTCAATAGCGTGCTGCCCAAAGATATTGCCATCTACAAGATTTTTGCCATTCACGATGATGCGCATGCCCGATTTGATGCCGTGAGCCGAACATATAAGTATTTTGCTCATACTCAAAAGAATCCGTTTGTCTATCCGCTGAGCTGGCAATGCCCGCCAACGCTCGATTTCGATGCCATGAATCAGGCAGCCGAGCATCTGCTGCGCTACACCGACTTCACCAGCTTCAGCAAACTACATACCGACGTTAAGACTAATAATTGCCGCGTGACTTACGCCCGATGGGCGAAAGAAGGCGATCAATGGGTGTTTACCATCACCGCTGACCGATTTTTGCGTAACATGGTTCGAGCCATTGTAGGCACATTAGTAGATGTGGGCCGTCACAAAATCACCATCGAGCAATTCTGCGAGATAATAGAGAAAAAAGACCGCTGCAAAGCCGGCACATCGATGCCCGGCAATGCACTATTCCTTTGGGATGTGGCATATCCCTATGAAATTGAGTAAAAATAGATTTTTCAC
>CALZAF010000138.1 GCA_945612775.1 uncultured bacterium
GACCGCTACGCCATCTGGGCGCTCAACTGGACCAATAAGTAATAACTTATCATAGCCGCACCTTGCCATCTCACGCTAAGTTAAGCAGAGCCAGGTGGGTTAACACGGATTATCGCGATAGTTTTCAGATACGGATTTCCACAATTTGTGAGGTTCGAAGGAGAGTAGTGGTGCTATAGCTCGAATAAATCGTTCAATGTCACTTCGGCTTGAATGTTGCTTTGCAGGGCTGCGAGGAGCTGGGAGGCTGATTGGTGGAGTAGGGGGTGGCGCCAGTTGGGTGCGAGTTGCGCCATGGGGCGGAGGAAGAAATCTCGGTCGGCGAGGTGGCGGTGCGGCACGCATAGTTCGGGCAAGTCGATTGTCATCTCGTCGATAGCCATAATGTCGAGGTCGATAATACGGTCGGCATAGCCGCCATCGGCATTGCGGTGGCAGCTCGAGCCCATGCTTCGCTCTATATCCTTGAGCACGGCAAGCATGGCAAGAGGCTCTATTTCGCTTTCTAACGCCACTCCTGCGTTGAGAAACAGGTTCGGGCTATCGAATCCCCAAGCGGATGTCTGCACCGCGTCAGAGCGGCGCGCAGTGGCTTGCAGGCGTGCTTCGAGGGCGGCAACGGCGGCGTCGATGTTGGCTGCTCGGTCGCCGAGGTTTGTGCCTATGTTGATGTAATAAATCATAGTTATGGCGAAGGTGGGTGGATTTATAAAAAAACACCCAAAGCCCCGCATCGAGGCAATGGGTGCCATAGAATATCATGTTGCGTAATAGCAATCGGAGTTATCGATGTGGCTGAGCCGCTTGTGGGCGCCATCCACTTCAATATAGCACTTACACTTCGTACTCGATGGGTATTTCGCGGTTGATGCTTTGGTCAAGCGAAATAAGCGTTTCGGTACCTGTAACACCATTGATACTCTGAATTCGGTCGTTGAGGAGCTCCATCAAGTGCTGATTGTCGCGAGCATAGACTTTGATAAGCACGTTATATGGGCCGGTGCAGTAGTGACATTCCACGATTTCCTTAATCTTCTCTAATTCGGGGATAATGCCACGATACATCGAGCCGCGTTCGAGCTTCACGCCCACATAGGTGCAGGTAGAATATCCCAGAACTTTAGCATCGACGTGATAGCCAGATCCAGTAATGACTTGCAAATCAATCATGCGCTGTATGCGCTGATGTATCGCTGCACGCGATACTCCACACTCTACGGCAACATCCTTCGATGGGATGCGCGCATTTTTCATTATTATCTCGAGAATTTTGCGGTCGAGATTATCAATTTTTTCCATTGTGTCAGATTTTAAGTTTAATCAGCACAAATATATCGCAAAATTTTCGTTAAACCTTAATTTTTCAAGCATTTTGTTCTTAAATATCCTTAAAAATGGGTTCATTCTGATAGTGTAGCCACAAAAAAGGCAATCCCCAATGACTGAGGATTGCCAATATGCTATCGGGGGGAAGCCCCGAGAGATGCCTAATTACTTGTCGGCGTGAACGCCTACTGCTTCGATAGTGAAGATAAGAGTAGCGTTAGGACCGATAAGACCGCCGCGGCCGTCAACGCCGTAAGCCAAGTCGCCAGGGATAACTACTTCAATCTTCATGCCAGGCTTCATAAGCAAAAGAGCTTCCTTGAAACCAGGAACTACTTGTGTAGGAGACAATGCGCGAGTTTCGTCGCCTTGAGTAGCGTCGAATACAGTGCCATTGATAAGCTTACCTTCGTAGCGGAGGTCGATGCGTTGGTCGGCAGTGAAGTTTTCGCCAGCGCCTTCGGCAAGCACCTTGTAAGCGATACCGCTTTCGGTCTTGGTGTAGCCTTCAGCCACCTTCTTTGCAAGGTATTCTTCGCCTTCTTGCTTGTTCTTGAGAGCTTCTGGGTCCTTAGCCTTAGCTTCAGCTGAAGCGCGTTGCATAAGATCCATAACTGTCATTTCGAGTTCTTGCATGTTAGGCATTGAATCGCTCTTGAATGCCTTCTTGAATTCTGCCATGAACATGTCGATGTTCAAGTTAACCTTTTGGTTTTCCTTGAGCGACTTTTGCATCTTGCGCAATTGGAGACCCAATTCCACACCGTTCATCTTGCTTACTTCGGCAGTATCTACGCTCAAAGCCAATTCCATACCCTTGAGGAATGCGTCGGCATTGAATTTTGCAGAGTCTGGACCAGTCTTGAGTGAGTTAGATATGCCATGACCGTACATTTTGCCGAATGCTACACTTACAGAGTCGTCGAGGCCATTAGCCTGACTTGCGCTGCCATTGTTACAGCTGCTTGCTGCGAGCATAAGAGCAGCAACTGCAATTGTCAAAATCTTCTTCATTTTGTTTCTTTTCTAATTATAAATTTGTTGTTGTTTATTTTCTCTCTGTTTTTTTTACCTCTGCCTAAGCATTAGTTGCGATTCACCGATATGAGCTGGATATCGAAGATAAGAGTTTCGTTAGGGCCAATCATACCGCCGGCACCGTTAGGGCCGTAGGCGATGTGTGATGGGCAGTAGATGCGCCATTCGGCACCCGGCTTCATCATCTGCAGGGCTTCTACCCACGCAGGGATTACTTGGGTAACGCCGAATGTGGCTGGTTCACCGCGTTGCACCGAACTATCGAACACACGGCCGTCGATAAGTGTGCCGGTGTAGTGAACGGTTACGCTATCCTTAGCTTCAGGCGACTTGCCTTCGCCTTCCTTCTTGATTTCGTATTGCAGACCGCTTTCGGTAACGTGCACGCCATAGCGCTTCTTGTTTTCTGCCAAGAATGCTTCGCCTGCTTGCTTGTTCTTTTCGGCTGCTTCCGATTCCAACTTGGTAAAATACTCTTGAATCACTTGCTTTGCCTCGTCGAAGCTCATCTTCTTTTCGGTATTCTCATACACAGCCTTCACGCCTTCGGCAAAGTCTTCATAATTGAGGCTCTTGATGCCCGAACCGAGGAAATTGTGTCCCATGCTCAAGCCAAGAGCGTAGCTTAATTTGTCCATTTATAATAGTTATTGTTTTTGATTTATTTCGCTCTATTCAAGCACACTAAGGTGTGCCGCGTCGAATTTCAGTGCAAAGGTATAGTGTTTTGCACATTAAACGAGAATTTTATAACAAAAAAATCTTAAAATCATTGCGATTTTACCGCTTTGGCTATCAGAATGCCATTCCGGAGCGCCATTTGTGGGTAAAACCGGGCATGACGGCTATGGCTCAAACACCAGAGTGCCGAAGTATTGAGGCACGTGGAAGTTTGGACGCTCGGTGCCGATAGGGTTCCACGACAGGAAGTGGGGTTGCTGCAACTTATCGCCACACTTATAGAAGTTTGCGCGAATGGTGCGGCCACTCAAGTCGGTGATATTGTGCAGGAAGTAGTACGACACCGGAATCACCAGCACCACTTGCCATGTGCAGCGGCCTATGCGTTCGGCAAAGGGTTCGCGGCCCAGCGACGACCATCGCTCGATGCTCATAGTGGTGGCACGAGAAGCGTGCTCGCGCTTGGTGCCCGGCTTGCCGCCATTGAGCAGCACAGTGCCGGTGCAGTTGCATTCCACGTTGTAATATATTCCGTCGTCGGCTGGCTGCGAGAAGAATTCCATGCAGGCATCTTCCCACACGTTCCAACCCATGTCGTTGGCGGTAGAAGCCACGCTGTTCTCGGTGCAGCGGAAGTTGATGACGATGGCATCGCCCGTATGGGCTATTCTGAACTGCGCATCGGGTGTCTGGGCATTGGCTTCAGGCCAGTTTGCCACATCCACTTTCTCAAATTCTATGCCGAGGCTGTCGAGATGTGCAGGCATATCCTGCAATTCCACGTCGGCTATCGATATCTTCTTCACTTGCAGCACACGGCCGTGTTCGTTGGTGGCTGCGTTAACATTTGCTGTTGCCATAATTATGAGTAGAATATTTATGATAAGTTTCATAGTGGGATACCTGCTGAGGTTGAAAAAAAAGATTCTCTTAGATACGCTTCAGCCCTCGACCCTCGGCGAAGCTGAGCGTTAGCGCAAAGTTAACACTATTTTTTGCCATATCCAAACTCTTGGGCGCGTCACTGCGCAGGCCAACATAAGAGGGACGCGCAACATCCTTATGGAATTGCACGCCCCTCAGCTACAATTTTTCTTTTTTGTTATGAACTGTTATATTTGGTATTGCGGTTAGAACACGAGAACCAGCTTCGAAGCCTTAGGCGTCTTCACAGCATAGATGCCTGGGTCGTCAACCTTAACCACCACGCGGTCAGGAGTGTCGCCCGAGCCCTTAACGGTGGTAGCGCGTTCGTCATCTACTTCGATTTGGCTGCCATCGATTGAGTAAACGCCCACTTGGCTTGGGTCGTCTGTGCCATTTACGGTGATTGTGCCTTGTCCGCCAAAGATGTCGTTGAGCGCATTGACGAGATTAGATATCACACTGGTGGTGCCGCCAATAACGTATTGAGCCACTGCCACGGCGCTCGCGTTGCCATCGAAATAGGCTACTGCCTTGAGCACTGTGCTGCTGCTGATTACTATAGCATTGCCATCATAGAGGAATGAATCCTGATTAGGGGTAGAACCATCGAGAGTGAAATAGATTTCAGCTCCTTCGGTAGGGCAAATAAGTTCAACGAACTGAGCATCCTGATAGGTGTCAGACATTACAGAGAATTGTGGACTTGCTACTGTTTCCAACGATTCTGTGTCGTCGGCGAACGCCACGACGCTAACCAATACGGTTAAGATAAGTGTAGTAAAAAAACGTTTCATAGGTCATTATAAATTTATAAATCAAGTGAATACTGCAAATGTAGGAATAATTTTCTGATATTTCAAATTTTTTTTTGCTATTTTTATACCCATCAATGGTTTAGCATCGGTGAAAATCACACAAAAACTGCGATTGGTTCGTGATTTTTCGAAAATTTGAAAAATTTTTCCTTTTTTGTGTGATTTTTTGCCTAAGGCGTGCGTCTAACCATCAGAAAACGAAAAAACCTCAAAATCACCTAAATGGACGAAAGAGAATTTGAAAAATTGGTAAAGGAACATAAGAACACCATCTACACGGTGTGCTTCATGTTTTCGAAAGACTCCGAGGAGGTTAACGACCTCTTTCAAGAAGTCTTGATAAACCTGTGGAACGGGCTGCCCTCGTTTAAGGGACAGAGCAGCATCGGCACATGGATTTGGCGAATCAGCCTTAACACCTGCATCTCGTGCGAACGAAAGAAGAAGAAAAACCCCACCATACCTCTCACCATGGACGTTGACTTCTTCGAAGACAAGGACGCCGAGGCTCAGCAGGTGCGTATGCTCTACGACCGCGTGCATCGCCTTAAGCCTTTCGACCGCGCTATCGTGCTTCTCTGGCTCGAAGGCATTAGCTACGACGAGATTGCTGCCATAGTGGGCATCACGCCAAGCAATGTGGCTACTCGCTTGTTCCGCATACGCGAACAACTCAAACAAATGTCGAACAATTAACTATTTTGAAAATTATGGAAAACTCTATAGAACTTAATCAAATGCGTGAACAGTTGGCGATTCTCAACAAGAAGCTCAACAGTCAAGCCATAGTGAATGAAAAGTTGATTCGCGCCTCGGTAAATAAGAACGTGAAAAGCATCAATAAGGATGGGCGTGGCATGACGCTGCTCGCCGTGGCTGGCATTGCCTGCATTTTTGCCGACCATTACTTGGTCAACTGGTCGTGGCCATTCACCATCGTCACTATTATATTTATGCTGGTGGCGATATTCTTCAACATCTACTGCCGCAACGGGCTATCTACCGAACGCGCCTTGACTTCCGACCTTGTGGAGATGCGCCTCGCCGCATTGCGATTCAAACGCTTCCAGACTCGTTGGCTGTTCTTCGGAATCCCTTTTGCCATCTGCTGGATAATCTGGCTCGTGTATGAGACGCTTAACCTCACCCCAAACCCCGAACCAGTCATCATAGGTTGCGTGGTGGGCGGCTTGATAGGCGCTGCAGTGGGCATTAACCAATATATCCGCGCCCAGCGACAGGCTTCGGAGATTATCGCCGAAATCGAATCGTTCCGCAACGACGAAACTCCAACTCAAGAATAATCGACTTTTTTATACCTAACCCCAATCATCTTATCTCCCCACATAATGGGCGCATCACCTCCACACACCGATGCGCCCATTATTTTTTCCTCCAAACTGGCTAAAAATCTCACACAGATTATTTCTTATAATCTCGCACACAGATCCAACAGATACCGCAGCGCGTTCTGAAGGAACGAAGGCCGAGGCGAAGCTGAGGCTT
>CALZAF010000139.1 GCA_945612775.1 uncultured bacterium
AATAGACCTGCCACTCGTAGATGCGCGCCACAAAGCCTTCGCTTTGGTCGGGTTTGGTGATATAGAGTCGCACATAGCGAGCCTTCACCGGCTGTGGCAACAGGCGGTCGGTCTCCATATCGGTGTTGTCGGTCACAGTATCTACTGTGGTCCACTCGTCGGCTTCGTTTTCCTTAACTTGCAAGCTATATTCCTTCGATGTGTAATTCAGATTCTCGAGGGTGGCATTCAGCACGTCCCAACCTCTGATAGTCTGCACTTCGCCGAGGTCGAAAGCCACATATTTAGTGCGCGATTCGCTGCGATTGTCGCACCATTTGGTGTTTTCATTGCCATCCACTGACAGTTCTGCCCTTTCGCGGCGATTTACCTCGCCCGATCGCTCGATACAAGTCTTGCCGATGAGCAGATTCTTGCGCTTAACCACCTCGCTGCGGTCTTCGCGGATTGGAAGGTTCACCTTTAGCAGGTCGGTAGCTGGAATAAGGGTATTGTTGGAGTCGTTAGCTACCGTAGCGGCAAACACCACTATATGGGTATTTTCAGGCAGCGTAACCTTAGTAGCCCCTGCAGGGATAGCCACCGGAAGCATAAACATATAAGCAAACTCGTAGTACAAGTCGCCCTTCATCATATTATGGTGGTGTGTGCCCACGTATGCCACATCGGCTGGCTTAATATAGCCCTCGGTGTGCCCGTAATGGCCCCATTGACCCACGAAACCATTGAAAGCAGGCACCATAACGGTCTTGCTAACCTCGCCCAACTTCTCGCCGCTGAATGTCACTTCGGTGTTGGTGTCGCGTGAGGTGGCTGCTGCGAGCAGATATAGTGTGCTATAGCCTGCAGGCAATGCTACCTCCTGACCTTCGCACTTCACGCCGTTGCGGGTATCGGCAGCGCCGAGATTGAAGTCTATGCCGCGATAGGTTACGCTTTCAGGGAAGATTTCGGCGGCATATGAGTTGCCTCTACCGTCAATATTGGCTGTGTTGCGGAATGCGTTATAGCTGGTTACCAACAGGTTGTAAGGCAAATCCAGAGGTTTTTGCTCCACCTTTTCGATTTTATTATCGGCTTCTGCAAGGCGCACACGGAAGCTCTTGATGCCGTAGCGACCTATCTCGAAGTTTAGGCTATTGCCATCAAATTTGGCTGAACCTATCTTATCCTCGATGCCGTTAACCTCTTGGGCGCTAACTATGGCTGCCGGGAAGGTGAAACTTGCCTTCTGCGAACCCTTGCCCGAGGTCTCTACGAAGCGCACCACATAGTCGCCACTACCGTCCTCTGCCTTCTTGAGGGCTCGAAGTGCCACATTTGCGTTGTCGCCGTGGGCAAATGAATATGCCTTGCCAAGCGAACCTTTATGCTTGCTTGCCACAAAGCCCTTGATGCCCTGATTGAGCACCTCTGCCTTATGGGCAGCCACCGATTCCTGGAATGCGCCATCGTGTGCCACAAGCGAATAGGTGAAGTGATGCTTGCCTTGGTCTTGGCGATTCTGATAATAATTATTGTTGGTGCCTGGAGTGTGAATCAAAGTAAGGCGCACGGTGTTGTCGTTAGGTTTGTCCCAACCGTATTTGCCGTCGTTGAGCACAGTCAAGCCATACGAGCCATCAGTTGCCGAAATGTCGGTCCACTGTTGAGATATCACTTCGTAGGCGGTATCGGTGTTGTTGCCACGCTGCACCGAACCTATGCCGAGGTCGTAGGTTGCCTTTGGATTGGCAAACGCCATCGGGAATTCAGCCTTTAGCAGCGAGTTGGTCTCTTTCCAGTCGATTTCGTTATATATGTCGATGCGGTCGGCTTGAGCGCCTTCGTTAAGGCTCACATATTGCACTATGCTCGAACCGCCGGCACCGAAACTGCGCTCTACGCGTAGTGTGGTGCGCAATTCACCACGCTCCACAAGGGTAATCTTGGCGCCAGTGATGCTCTGAGGCTCTTTCTCCATCTCGCTTCTTATGATTTCCCATGCAGGCCATTGAGTGGATTTATTCGATGTAAATAGCGCCAATCTGAACGCCTTGCCATCAGCCACGAGTTGCTTGCCGTTGCGCTTATCCACCAGCGAGCAGATGTCGCCGTTATCGTCAAGGGTCAGACGATAAACGCTGTTTTCGATGCTATTAGCCGATGCCGCAACGGCGGTCATCTTGCCGTATGATGGACGAATATCATACACGGCATAGCCGAGAGCCGGCACGCGGGCTGCTATGAGAATCTTGGCGCTGCCATCGGCATTGCTCAGCACTTGAGCCTTTACGCGACGGCCATTTTCATCGTTCACTCGCACGCCATTGATGGGTCGTGCGGTGTTGAGAGTAACCTCCACCATGTCGGCAGCATCAAATCCTGAGGGATTATAAAGCACCAACGGTGTGCCGCCCACCTGCGTATTGAGTTGGCGAGCTACAGCACCCACCGATGTGGTGAGCACGCCGGCAAACTGCTTGAGGCTTATCAGTTCATCGTTCCAAGAGAACTCGTAGGCGCGAGGAAGACTCGTGCCGGTGAGGTCGTCGTGGAATTGATGCCACACAAATAGTTTCCAAGCCTCTGCAAGGAGTTCGGTGGGATAATCCACCGCGCCCATCCAGTCAGCCACCACAGCCGCACCTTCGGCTGCCGTAGCAAGTTGCTCATTGCGGCGGTTATACCACTTCATAGCGGCTTGCGATGTGTAGCAACCTGTGCCATGCACGTCCATAAGGAGTTCGCCATCGAACACTGGCAGTTCGCTATGCTTATCGTAAGGCAGATAATCCTTGAAAATCTGGTCGCTTGTGGCGCTAATCACTTCGATGTCGCCATTCAAGCCCACCGAGCGCTCCACTGCGCGCACCGAGGCGATAGTTGGACTTCCACCAGTGTCGCCAGTGCCGTAGTAGTGATACACGGCGTTCACGCCATCGGCGCGATTTCCGTCGATGTATTTCATCAGCTGTTCGCTGCGTGTGAGATCTTCGCCATCTTTCCACTTCGAGGTGTAGTTATGGGCATCGGCGATGCACATAATTCGAGCGCCATCGATGCCTTGCCAAAGACCTATCTCGAACGGAATCTTCTTGCCGTTGTCGTAGAATGGATGATTGCGCCACTGCAGTTTCTGGGTCGAAAAACCTATCAATCCGCAGTGATTGGCTATGGTAGGCAATGTCCAACCAAATCCGAAGCAGTCGGGCAAGAAAATATCGGTAGAAAGCACGCCGAACTCGTTGCGGTAGAAGTGCTGACCGTACATAACATTTCGCACAAACGACTCTGGCGAAGGGATATTAGGGTCGGTAGCGTCCCACGAGGCGCCGGCAATGTGCCATCGGCCTTGCTTCACATATTGCTTTATCATCTCATACTCGTGTGGGAAGTATTCCTTCATCCACGCATATTTCACGCCGCCCTCGAAGTTGAACACATAGTTGGGATACTTTTCGAGCAGCATCAGATTGGTGTTGAGCGTCTTAGGTATATACTCGCGTATCGAGGCCTGCACATCCCAGTTCCATTGCGAATCGAAGTGTGCGTTCGACACAATATAGGCTTTCGGCTTGCTCTGAGCCGATGCGGCGAGCGTCATCAGTGCGCTTGCCACAAGCAGTATTACACTTTTTTTCATACCGTATTTTGGTTAAAATAATTACAGTTTTTATATAGATTTATGTTATTATCGTTACTTATCGTCTGCCGCGCTTCACCACTATAATCACGGCGGTGAACACCAGCACAATGCCGGTTACAATCCACGCATTAAGCACTTCGCCAAAGAGCAAAACGCACATCAGCACTGCCGTGGTAGGCTCCACAGCGCCAAGAATTGCAGCGAGGGTGCTTCCCACATATCGTGCCGAGAACACCAGCGTGATGTTGCTCAATATGGTTGCCACAAGTGTCAGTCCGGCAAAGCATGCCCATTGCTTGGGCGTTGATATCAGTTCGAGAGTGCCATTCAGCGCCGAGATGCCAAAGAAGAACATCGAACTGATGAGAAGCAGCCAAAAAGTGAACACCAGCGAGGGCAATTCGTGCGCCTTGGTGCGGTTTACGCCCACAATATAACTGCCGCATGCCAAGCCCGAAATCAGCACTATGGTCACACCGAGCGCCTTATTTGCTCCGGGCACAAACGAGGCGTCGCCGCCGAGCACGCTCAGGCAGTAGATGCCTGCCAAGGCTATGATTATCGATATCACCGACCAGCCCTTGATGCGTTCGCGGAAGAAAATCAGCGATATAGCCATCACAAACACTGGATAAGTGAAGTGAATCACGGTGGTCACGCCACCTGTCATATAGTTATAGCCAAGCATCAGAAATCCACCCGAAAAACTATAGAAAATAGCCTCCACAAGCATCGAGGGCGCATAACGCCAACCCACAGCTATGCGTCGGCGGGTAGAAATCAGGTAGATAGCCATCATTATTGCCGATAGGAAGAATCGGTAGAACAGCACACACTCGGTGGCCATGCCCTCGGAGAGCATGGGTTTGCTAAACACGGGAATAAAGCCAAATCCCATGGCGCTGACTATGCCGGCTATCACGCCCTTGGCATAGTCGCTCGATGTCAGTCTTCCTTGCAATATATTAGCACTCATCGTCGGCTTGAGTAGTGGTTACGTCGGCTTCATTATCGGTTTCGGCTTCGCCAATGATAAAAATTGAGAAATTCACACTGCCATACGCCCTATGCTGATGAAAATGAGGCAACTGCGAGAAATCGTAGTTCTTGCTATGCTCCATCACAAACACGGTGCCGGGCTTAACGAGTTCCGATGCAAGGATTTTGCCGGGAATCTCACCGAAATTTGGCAAATCGTAGGGCGGATCCACAAATATCACGTCGAATTTCTGCCGAGTGGTCTCGATAAACCGGAAAACGTCGCCCTTGATGAGCGTCATGTTCTTCACATTGAGCTGGTCGCGCACCTTGCGGATGAAGTTAAACTGCACATGGCTCTTTTCTACCGATGTCACCGATTCACATTCGCGCGACAAAAACTCAAAACTCACCGCACCCGTACCCGCAAAGAGGTCGAGCGCCACCGCGCCCTCGAGGTCGATGAGATTTTCTATCACATTGAAGATGTTTTCGCGCGCAAAGTCGGTGGTTGGGCGCGCTGTTATGTTGCTGGGCACGTCGAAGCGCCGACGGCCGTATTTTCCTCTTATTATTCGCATAGTGCAAGTAGTATTAAGTGGTAAGGTGCCTTCACCGCATCGTGGCCTATGCGCATGGCTGCGGCTGGGAATATGGCTGGCATCACATAATTCACATATTTGCGGAGCATCGGCGTGATGTCGTCGCGCAGACTCTTGTCGCCCGATAGCTGTATCTCATCGGCAAGGGCATCGAAGCCATAGCTCTGCCAAGCGTGAAGTGCATAATAGGCGGCATCGTCGATAGTCTCGAACTTAAAACTATTGGTCATAGCCAAATCACCGCGCTGAAATAGGCACAGGCTCAACTTATCGTCCTGCAGATGGGCATACATGCGTCGCAGCGATGTCTGCCCTTGCTTGCTCTTGTGATACTCGCATAGCGGCACAAGCGCGTGGCAGATGGGCGGATTGAAGAATGTACGCTGCAAGAATGCTTCGAGGCCTTTTTCCATCTCGAAGCCCATCACCGTGCCACATTGGGGCATGTCGCAGAAGGCAAATTCTCCCTCGGCGTCGGGAAATGCAGTATCCATCACGTCGAGGCGAGTGTCGTCGTCATCTATTTCGCTGGGCATAACCATAAATCGGGTGCTATCCACCACCACTTTCACCTCGCCGTAGGGCTTGAGGAAGAGCGGATTATCGTAGATGGCATTTTCCACGCCCTTGAGGTAGCTGCCGAACGAGAGGTCGATGCCCACTTCGCCCCACATCAGCGAATCGTCCTGCGCCTTGGAGTAAAGCACATAGCTGATGCGCTGGGCATTAAGCGCCAAGTGCAGGGTCCATAGTTCGGGACGCTGTATTTCTATGTCGGTGGTATTTGTGGGTAGGTTGTTACTCATATTCGGTATAAAAAATTTTTTTGATAGCGCGCTGTGGCAGGACTCATTGCCTCGGCTCTGAGGGCCTCTCTAATAGAGCCGCCGTGCGGCTATATTCTGCCCGGATTATCTCCCTAAGCGCTTCGTTCTGCAAATTTATAAAATTCTGCCCACATATCACCCATCACACCGCCACGATTTGCGCAGTTTCCTGCAGATTGATGCATCAATCGAAAAACGCACCTTTTTAAAGGCGAAATTTATAGGAAAACGCACCTTTTTGAGGATG
>CALZAF010000140.1 GCA_945612775.1 uncultured bacterium
CTATCTCCCTCGGCGCATCAGAGCTTTTGGGCGATTCTCAGTTTTGCCGACCGTGATCGGGGGTTTCGCTGCACCTCTTCGTCGCTGGGCACTATCACCTTGTTGTTGACAAGTTGAAACGGCGTGTTAACTTTGCCGAAGAAGTCCTTTTCTACCTTACCCTCGAAGTTGCCGCTTCGGAAGAAGTTCTTCACCAAACGGTCCTCGAGTGAGTGGTAGGTGATTATTGCGAGGCGTCCGCCTGGACGAAGCACCTTCAGACTCTGTGTGAGCAGTGCCTTCAGCACCGATATCTCGTCGTTGACCTCGATGCGCAATGCTTGAAACACTTGCGCCAGCTCCTTCTTCTCCTGAGCGGGCTTGATGAAGGGGCGCACCACATCGAGCAGTTGCTGCACCGTGGTAATCTCGGCTTTAGAGCGAGCCTTCACTATGGCGGCAGCCAAGCGGCGTGCGTTCTTGAGTTCGCCGTAGAGGTAGAATATGTCGGCAAGTCGCTCCTCGCTGTATTCGGCAAGCACCTTTTTTGCGTCGAGCGAGCCACTCTGGTTCATTCGCATATCGAGGTCGCCATCGAATCGGAACGAGAACCCGCGGGTTTCGTCGTCGAAGTGATGAAATGATACGCCCAGGTCGGCAAGAATGCCATCTACGTAACTCACGTGATAATAGCGCATAAAGTTGCTCAGATAAGCGAAATTGCTGTGTACAAAAGTAAACTGAGGGCTGTCGATACGGTTGGCGTAGGCGTCGATATCTTGGTCGAAACCATAGAGGTGACCTCTGCCATCGAGGTAGCTCACGATGCCGCGCGAATGACCGCCGCCACCAAAGGTGGCATCTACGTAAATGCCGTCGGACTTAATGTTAAGTCCTGCCAGACATTCGTCGTAAAGAGCCGGGGTATGATACACGTTTTCGCTCATAATGATATAGCCTGCGTTTACTTTTTAAAATTTTTTAGGATTAACCACAAATTCCACATTTTTTCGCTAAAAGTCAAGCCATTGGTTGCCTCTAAGCCGAACATTTATTAATGCGGTGTAAAGTTAGTGAAAATAATTGTGAATTTACAAATCCAAATCATAATTTTTTAATAGAAATTATCAACAAGTGTCCAGAGTGTGTTTTGGGGCATATTTTGGGGTTGGCGTTTGTAAATGTAATCGCTCGGGGTGTGCCATGTTTTTGCCACATGATGTGGCTTCTGCGGTGTTGTAACGGCGAAAAAAGGTGCGGCGAACACATCGAATACAAAAAATGCGGGCACGAGGATGTGTCCGCATGATATTTGTCGGCGCTGTGGTGGGTTGTTAATAACTTGGCATTTTTGCGCCGAATATTTTTCGAAATAAGTGCGAATTGCGCTTGATTATTGCATTCCTTTGAGAATTTCGGTGAGTTCAGCCATGCCTTCGCTTGCGCCCTTAGCGATGATGGTGACGTTCGGGCGGCTGATTGCGGCAGGCTTAGGGTCGATGTAGAATACCGGAGTGCCGGGGCGCACGCAGTCGATGAGGCTTGCGGCAGGATAGACCACAAGCGAGGTGCCAATCACCACAAATATGTCGGCTTGCTGCGCCAATCGCATCGCTGCACTGAAGTTGGGCACCGGTTCTTCGAAGAACACGATGTGCGGGCGCACAGGGTCGCCGTATTCGTCGCGGGTGTCAACGCTTGTCTCGCAGTTGTCGCGGGTGAGGGTGTAAACGCGTTCCTCGTGCTTGGTAGAGCGCACTTTCATGAGTTCGCCATGCAGGTGAAGTACGTTGGTCGAACCGGCGCGTTCGTGCAGGTCGTCCACGTTTTGAGTGATTACTTGCACATCGAACATGCTTTCGAGGTTTCGGATAGCGATATGGCCATTGTTGGGCTGAGCGTCAAGTAGTTGCTTGCGGCGCTCGTTATAGAATCTGTGAATTAGGGCAGGGTCTTTAAGGTATCCTGTGTGGCTTGCCACCTGCATAACGGGATATTCCTCCCAGAGTCCGTTGGCATCACGGAAAGTGCGGATTCCGCTTTCGGCACTCATGCCTGCGCCAGTAGAAAATACGAGTTTCTTCATATCAGTTTTCGCTTTAATTGGTAGATGGTTTTAACTACACAAATATATGCAATTTTCCTCAAATTTCAAAGTGCGAAAAATGTATTTACAAATATTAAATTATGTGAAATATTCAGCTTGGCTGAAAGTGACGATTGCTTGCATAAAATTGTATGTATGGGTAGATGGTGCTTGGCTGCAAAGGTGGAACTGCGAGGTGGTGGAATATGCTCGTCGCTATGGCTGCCAAAGCGTCGGTAGCAAAGTGGCGTAAGTGGGTGTAATTGTATGATTTACAATAACTGAGGCCGCATGGGATAGATGGGGTATATATAAAGCGAAAGTGCACATTTTCACAAATGCACACCCTCCTCATAACCAAAATTCAAGTATATATTTCGTTGTTTGTAGCTTGTCTTTTAACTGATATCTTTACAATCTATTTCGTTTGAACACTGCAAATATACGCACACTTTTTGAAAAACAAACTTAAAATAGATAAACAAACCATAAAAAATGTAAAATTCGCCTATTATTCTCTGTTTTTCGCCTAAGATAGTGTGCTTCAAAGTGTTTTTTGTGTGATTTTAGAAAGATTTCAGACTTTTTTAGAATTGAATTTTCGAGTCAAGAAATTTCTAACAGGGGTTTCGTAAAGCACCAGACACAAGTAGGCGAGCACTATGCTTGCAGCCATTGCGCAGAGTGCCACTGGCCATGTTTCGGCAAACGAATACTGCTGGGTGCGGATAAGCCATTTGTAGAACGAATACATGATAGGATAGTGCACCAAGTAGAGTGGGAACGAGATTCTGCCCAAGAATGAGCAAACGCGTTGGCTGAAAGCGTCGGTGGTTTTGCCCGAAGCGCCTATCCAGAGCAAAGCTGGGAACACGAGGGCTATGCACACCGTCTCGAACACACCGTTAAGGCTCACGGGCGATGTGCCGGCGATGTAAGGCACGTGGAAGATAATCACAAGTGCTATGGTGCAAATCCAGAATGCGCCCTTCACGCGGCTGAGAGGCTTGAAGATGCGCGAGATGAGGGCTCCGAGGGTGAATGGGAACAGCATGCGGAGCAAACCGCCCACAAAGTTCACGCCGTCGAGGGTCCAGCCCACTCCTATGCAGCCGTATTCGGCAGCGTCGGTGATGGCAAATGCAGCGAGGCTGATGCCGAAGATGGCAGTCATCACCTTGAGCATAGAGGTGGATAGTCGGCGCAAGAACAGTGCATATATTATGTTGCCGAGATATTCAAAGAATAGCGACCAAGTGGGACCGTTGAGAGGGAACATCTCGCCATTGCCGCGCACCTCATGGCAAGATCCGGGCAAACAAGGAAGCATAAACATAGAAGTGAGCATGCAGAGCAGCACCATCGAGGTTGGTGTCACTGATCCGTCCCAGCGTGTGAATCCTTCGGTGGCAAATCCTACAGCCCCGATTATCACGCCCATAATCACCATTGGGTGAAGTCGGATAAGGCGTCGCTTGAAGAAAGAGCCTATGGTTAAGCCGGTGCTCCATCGAGAATCGTAGGCATAGCCTATAACGAATCCCGAAAGGATAAAGAAGAAGTCAACAGCCAGATAGCCATGGTTGGCAAAGTCGATAATCGCTTTTCCGCCGGCAAACTGGTAGCCTTCGAAAACGTGATACCACACTACTAAAAGCGCAGCCACTCCGCGCAGACCGTCAAGCAGGTCGTAATGGGGTTTTGAGTCGGTGAATTTGTTCATCGATTGCAGAATTTGTTTTTGGGTTTTAATTAGTTAATAAAATTCTATATGGTTCTATTAATATAAATATGTATTAGTCTCCTTCTTCTTCGATGATTGGTTCATCGTCGGTTTCCAGCACGAGTTTGTGTGGGTCGCCCATATTGCTGATTTCGGTGGAGTCGGCAATGAAAGCCGAGTCGGGTTCAGCGCTATAGATGCAACCTTGGCAAGTGTAAGTGCTGGGGTCGATATCTTGCTTTGGGTCGCCCCATTTGGCTCGATATTGCTTGAAATGGCTGTCGGCGAGCACTTTCTCGAAGAAATAGCCGCAAATCGGCAGTGCCGTACGGCTGCCCTGACCGAGTTCGCCGGTGCGGAAGTGGATGCTGCGGTATTCGCCGCCTACCCAAGCGCCGCACACCAGTCGAGGCGTTACGCCCACAAACCACGAGTCGCTGTGGTTGTTGCTAGTGCCGGTTTTGCCGCCGAAGTCGGTGTCTTGGTAGAATGGGCGGATAAATCGCCACAGAGCCTGCGAGGTGCCGCCGGGTTCGGTGAGTCCACCCATGAGCATCTGCTGCATATAGAATGCCGAGCGATAGTTGAGGGCTTGTTTATCCTCCACATGTGCCTCGTAGATGACCCTATCGTTTCGGTCGAGGATTTTGCTCACGAGCACAGGGTCGTGGCTGCGTCCATCGTTGGCAACGGTGCAATAAGAGTTCACGAGCTCGAGCAATGAGAGTTCGCAGGCTCCGAGGGTTATGGCTGGCGCATTGGTGAGCTGCGACTTCACGCCCATGGCATGAGCTGTATTAATCACATTGTCGATACCCACATCCATGCCCACTTTCACAGCCACGCTATTGATGCTCTGCGCAAACGCAGCCTTGAGCGGCATTTGCGCGTTGGTGAAGTATCCGTTGGCATTGTGAGGACGCCACTTGGTGGGTTTGCCCTGCGAGTCGGTGGCATCGTATTCGATGTAGCCGTCGAGTTCGTAGTCGCAAGGAGTGCGGCCGGCGTTCATGGCGGCAGCATATACAAAGAGCTTGAAAGTGCTGCCCGGCTGGCGTTTAGCAGTGACTTTGTCGTATTTCCACGAGTTGAAATCGATGTCGCCCACCCAAGCCTTTACGGCGCCCGTTTGCGGCTCGATGGCCACAAATCCGGTGTGCATAAATCGCACCATGTAGCGAATCGAGTCGAGCGAACTCATATCCTCATAGCGATAGCCCTTGTAGTCGAAGAGGCGCACACGATGAGGCTGGTTTAGGTAGTGGAAGATGCTATCTTCGTTGCCGTCGAACTTCTTGCTATACATCTTGTAAGCATCGCTGTGGCGTGCAATATTTTCGATAAATCCCTTGATTTCACGGTAGTTTTCGTCGATCCACGGGTTGGTGCTCCCCCAGTGGTTATTGAAGTTGTTCTGCACTATGCTCATCTGCTTAGCTACAGCTTCTTCGGCATAGGTCTGCATGCGCGAATCGATGGTGCTTACTATTTTCAAGCCGTCGGTATAGAGATTGTAGCCCGTTTCGTCGCACCACTCCTTGAGTTCCTTAGCCACGGCTTGGCGGAAGTGAAGCGCCTTGCCATCGTAGGGCTGCTCCACGCGGAACCGCAGGTTGAGGTCGAGTTTTGATATCGAGTCGTATTGTTCGCGGGTTAGGTCGCCGAGTCGAAGCATATTGCTAAGCACCACATTGCGGCGCTGTAGGCTGCGGTCGGGGTGAAGTCGAGGGTTATACGAAGAAGTGGCTTTGAGCAGGCCCACAAGCACAGCCGACTGCTCGATGGTGAGGCTGTCGGGGCGAGTGCTGTAGTAGGTTCGTGCAGCGGTGTTGATGCCGAACGAGTTGCACCCGAAATCCACCGTATTGGCATACATGGTGAGAATCTCCTCCTTGCTGTAGAACATCTCAATCTGTAGCGCCAAGCACATTTCCTTGCTCTTCATAATGATGATTTTGAGCCCCGGTATGTTGCCAAGCAATCCGGTGGAATATTTAGTGCGAACGCGATACATGTTCTTCACAAGCTGCTGAGTAATGGTGCTTGCACCGCGGCCATTGCCGTGCAGCATATCCTTGAAGGCGGCAGCAAGACCTTGGAAATCGATGCCGTGGTGCTGATAGAAGCGCTCGTCCTCGGTGTCGATAAGCGCACGTATGAAGTTGGGGCTTATCTCCTCATATTCCACAGGAGTGCGATTCTCATTGAAGTATTTGCCAAGCAGTTTGCCATCGGCGCTATAGAGCAGCGAAGCCTCGTTGGTAATAGGGTTCATAATCTCGCTCACCGAAGGCGACTGGCCGAACAGCCAAAACAGGTTGATATTTACAGCCAAAAGATAGAATACGCAAAATGCAATCAGCGATAGTAGGCTTGCTATTGCTTTCTTATACCATGGAGTGCCTATGTAT
>CALZAF010000141.1 GCA_945612775.1 uncultured bacterium
GAGATTATGCATCTATTTCACTTCCAGGCGAGTTGGCACACTTTCTTTGCCGAGGTAGAAGGCTTTCACCCTTATCAGGCGCGCGTTGCCCACAGGCACAGGGGCTGTCCATTCTGGTGATTGGGCATTGGGCGTGGTGCCATCGGTGGTATATCTCACGGTCATGCCCGGGTATGGCGTATTCACCACAAGCATACCGTTATCTACAATCGCTCCGGGCTGTGCTATATGAAACTCTGCACCTGTGCGCTGCAAATAAGGCAACTCGCGAATGCCGATTTTCAGGTTATATTGCGCACGGGCTTCTTCATATTTCTTGCGGTCGATGCTGCCCTCGCCCCACTCTGGACGGGCATTCCATGCGCGCTCCACGAGGCCGAAAATCTTGGGGAACACATAGCTCTGCACCATGCCATAGTTGCGTATGGTTTCCGACCAAAGTTGGGCTTGCAGACCTATAATATTCTCGGGTTTAAGCAGTTGTGGCTTGCCATCGGCTGCGGTTTCAAGATTCTTGCGTCTGCCGTTAAGTTCGATTTGTGCCGAGCGATAGATATTGTAAGGCAGTGTCTCCCAACTCAATATCTCATCTACGCAACCGCCCCAAGTAAGACCGTTTTCGAGTTCGTGGGGTCGGTAGGTCATGTCGAGATATAGGTTATTCACATTCGAAAGTATCACAGGCACGCCTCGATTGGCAAGGTCGTAGGCTATGGTGTCCTGTCGGCCGAGGGTGCTCCACACGTTCACGCCGGCAAACTGCTCTGCTATCTCATTGCGATATGCATCGCTATGTCCTGCCGACACTTCTTGCCATCCTTCCACCTTGATGCCTTGCTTAAATAGCCATCCCGAGATGCGCTTGAAGTAGTATTCCGACAGTTCGCGCTCGTTGGCGAGTTTGCTCTCGTTCATCAGTCGCAGTATGCGTTTGGAGTGCTTCCAGCATCCTTCGGGCACCTCATCACCACCGAGGTGCAGCACGTCGAATTTCACCCCGGCATCGGAGTACATCTTTTGCAGCTCGCGAACTATCTTCTTGAGCAATTCATAGGTGCCCGGTTCTGCCACATTTAGCACATTGTCGGTAAAACCTTGCACCGAATAGAATCGGGTGGTGTCGGTGAGGTCGTAGTTGCGGTAGCGATTGGCTTCCACGGGGTCGCTATCGATATATTTTGCATAGCGATGGCGCATCGCCACTATCATGGCGCGCGAATGGCCCGGAGTCTCTATTTCGGGAATCACTTTCACACCGCGCTCGTGGGCATATTTCAGCAGGTTCACAAACTGTTCGCGGGTGATATAGCCGTTGGCTGGAGCCTTTCCGTCGTCGGGATTGCCCGATCCGCCGTAGGTCTGCATCAAGAATCCTGCCGTATAGTCGTTGAGGGTAAATCCCTTGCGCGACGACACTTCGGTGAGTTCGGGCACACCTGGAATCTCGAGTCGCCAAGCCTCGTCGTCGTTGAAATGGAATTGGAATCGATTGATTTTATATGCTGCGAGGCGGTCGATAAAGTCGAGCAGCTGGTTATATGGGGTGAAATTGCGAGCCACGTCGAGCATCATTCCTCGACAGGCAAAATCTGGGTAATCCACCACTTGGGCTTCGGGGATGGTGTTGTCCACGCTGCGCTCGAGCACTGCGGCAAGGGTCTTGATGCCATTGAGCACGCCTTCGCGGCTCTGCCCCACTATCACTATCTCTTTCTTCGTCACTTTTAGCTCGTAATATTCGCTATTGGTGCTGATGCTTGGACGCATTTCGAGCGATAGCTTCATCGATGCCTTGTCGCTGACTTCGATGCCCACGCCAGCCAAGCGTTGTGCCAGATAGTCCTTAACGCTGTTGAGATAAGCAGGATTCACAGTCACCCTCAGCGCCGAGGGCACAGTTACATTGCCTCCGCGGAGTTTCACTTGCTTGGGTGTTGGGAATATGTCGTAAGCGCCGCCTTTATAGGTCACTCCCGCGGGATTGGAGATGGCATTTTCGCCATACACATAGTTTCCGTCGGGATAGTTGGCAAGTTTATACAGCTCCGACTGGTCGGCGCCGCCCACTTCGGCTTTTTCTATCGTCACCGGCAATGCCTTGGTCTCGCCATCATAAACAAAATGTGCTCCGTCGGGACTATCGCTGATGTTGCGGAACGATCCGCCATAAATCACCTCCACCGCAACTTCCTCGCCGGGCTGCAATGTCTTATAGCGGGCATTGGGCTTGAGTTGGCAATAGTTGTTGTTCACTATCGGGGTAATGTCCATAGCCTGATTGCCGTCGGTCTTTACGTTGTTCGAAAATTTGTTGTAATACAGAGCCCAATTGGCTTCGAGCGGAGCGTTGCTCACATTCTTGAATGTGAATTGCGAGATATATTCTCTGCCACAATTCTTCACCATCTGCCACTTCACGCTCACTGGACTGTTCTGGGCTGCTAACGCCATTGCGCTACACACGGCTGCCGTAATTGCTAATATTCTGATAACCTTCATAGTAATTTTATGGATTATTGTTTGGGGGATAAGTTATATGATTTGCCTATTTCATTTGTTCCATCAGGCTGTCGAGGAGCACTTGGCAAGAGTCCTCGAGCAGGTCGAGCACAAGTTCGAAGCCTTCGGCGCCTTCATAGTAGGGGTCGGGCACATAGTCGTAATGGGGATATTTGGTGATATACCTGCCCATCATCACTATCTTGCGTTCCTCATCTACGGTAGCTGCCATGCGGCTCAGGTTGCGGCGATTGCCTTCGTCCATTGCCACTATCACGTCGAAATCCTCGAAATCGCTGCCCTTAATCTGGCGCGAACGGTGCGTCAGGTCGTAGCCGCGGCGTCGGGCATGTTGGCGCATTCGGCTATCGGGCAAATCGCCTGCGTGACCGCCATAGGTGCCTGCCGAATCGAGGTAGAACTTATCGCTGAGGCCTCGGCTATCTATCAGCGCCTGCATCACGCCTTGCGCAGCCGGCGATCGGCAGATATTGCCAAGACACACAAATAGCACTTTTAGTTTATTCTTCTGGAGTTCGTTATCGTTAGCCATGATTTGTTTCTGGGGATATTATTTCGATTTTAATGTTTCGGTTAGGCGCTGCGCTGCCACATCGGTGCATCGAGCGGTGCCAAGCAGCTGTTTCATAGCCTCATATCCGCTGAGCATAGTGCTGCGAGGCTCGCCGTCGGGCAATAGTGCATCCAGGTGCGCTGCCACGGCATCGGCGGTGCAGTCGCTGAGCAGCAGTTCGGGTATCACTTCTTTGCCCACTATCAGATTGGGCAGCGACACATATTTCACCTTCAGCACATAGGGATAAATCTTTCTCAGCAGTTTGCTGCCGCCCATGCGATAGCACACCACTTGCGGAGTGCCGAGCACGGCTGTCTCGAGCGTGGCTGTTCCCGATGTCACCAATGCTACCCGAGCGTGTGCCACGAGTTCGAACGACTGCCCTGTTATCACCTTGGCTTGGCGCTTGGCTCCTGCTGCAGTAAGCACTTGGTCGTAGAGGCTCGATTCGATGCCCGGTGCGCCTGCTATCACAAGTTGATAGTCGTCGAGGTGGCGCTTGGCTGCCTCAAGCATTATGGGCAGATTGTCGGTTATCTCTTTCACGCGGCTGCCTGGCACAAGGGCTATGATGGGCTGACCGTTGAGCCCGTTTTTCCATTTAAACACGTCGGCATCGCTAAAATGGCTACGCGCCTCGGCTATCTCGCCCACCGTGGGATTGCCCACATACTCCACCTCGTAGCGATGGCGGGCAAAAAATTCGGTCTCGAAGGGCAATATCGAGTAGAGTGTGGTGATATATTTCTTTATCTGGCGCACGCGATACTCTTTCCACGCCCACACCTTTGGCGAGATGAAATAGAACGTTTTGAGTCCGCGTTTATGCGCATATTTTGCCACTTTCAGGTTGAACGAGGGATAATCGATTAGCACCACGGCATCGGGGGCAAAATCATCGATGATGCTCTTTGCTGTCTTCAAAAATCCGAGTATGGTGCCCAGGTGCTTCAGCACCTCTATGAAGCCCATATATGCCATATTGCTATAATGCACTATGGGTGCAGTGCCCGATGCCTCTGCCATCTTGTCGCCGCCGAAAAAGCGGATCTCGGCTTCGCCATCGAGTGCGCGTAGCGAGCGTATCAATTCCGACCCATGTATGTCGCCCGACGCCTCTCCTGCTATGATAAAATATTTCATCGCTCTTGTATAATATTCTTGCGTTACAATTTTTCAAAGGTACAAATTTTTCACCGCTCACCGAAATAATTGTCCGTCAATTTCGATTATATCCGCCATCGCCTTTGGGGTGCGCGCCTTTTCGCTCTTTGGATATAATAATTCACGCCACGACTACGTTATATTCTTGTCATGACTAATATAAAATACATATTAATGGCATTGGTGCTGGCTTGTATGTTTGGCACCACTGCATGCATCGAGGACGGTTTTACGTCGTCGAGTGCCGATTTGCTCGAGTTTTCGTGCGACACTGTGGCTTTCGACACCGTTTTTACCGAACTCGGCACGCCTACCAAGCAATTCGTTATCTACAATCGCCACAAGAAGATGATTAACATATCCTCTATCTCACTTCAAGGCAATGAATACGGAAAATTCTATATCAATGTTGATGGCATGAAGGGCTCCGAGTTTCACGATGTGGAGATTCGCGGCGAGGACAGTATATATGTCTTCGTGGAAAGCCTCATCGACCCTACCAACCAAAACACTCCTCTCGAAGTGAAGGATTGCATCGAATTTGTCACAAATGGCGTTACGCAGAAGGTGGTTCTCACGGCTTGGGGACAGGACGTGACTCGACTCACACGACCCGTGTTCTCTGCCGACGCTACTCTCTCTGCCGACAAGCCTTATGTGATTTTCGACACTCTATTCGTAGCCCCGGGCGCCACGCTAACCATCGAGAAGGGCGCTACGCTACATTTCCACGACAAAGCTGCCATGAAAATCGAGGGCACGCTCGTTGCTGCGGGTTCGCAGGATAAACCTATCCATTTCCGCGGCGACCGCACCGACTATCTCTTCGATGGCGCTAACTACGACCTCATGACGGCTCAGTGGGGCGGCATCGACTTCACTCCTTCGAGCACCGGCAACGAACTGCAATATGTGCTCATGCGCGGCTCAACAACCGGCGTCACCGTCGAAGCAGAGAGTCCCGACACTCGCACGCTCCATATCTTCAATAGCGTGCTTCACAATGCCTCTACGTCAGTCTTGACTGCCCACAATGCTTGGATTGACGCCGAAGGTTGCGAATTTAGCAATTCGGCCTACGATGTGGTGGCTCTCGTGGGCGGAAAATATCACTTCACGCAATGCACCTTCACCAATTATTTCCTCTTTGGCATCAAGGGCGGCGCGCTGGTGAATGTGGCGTTTGAAAATGCCGACGGCGAAAGCATCGAACCGTCGGTAATAATCGATAATAGCATCCTCTACGGCCTTACCAAGGAGTTTAATGTTAACGATTTTGTGGGCCATAATGTGCTCGTGCGCTACTCGCTGCTGCGTTCAGCCGGTTCCGACGACGATAATTTCATTCAATGCCGTTGGGACGCTGACCCTAAATTCTATGTCGATCGCGACGCCTACATTTTCGATTTCCGTCTGCAAAACGAAAGCGATGCCATTGCCCTCGGCAACCCTGACCTCTGCCCCGAAAATGCCGCACTCGACCGCTACGGTAACAAGCGCCTAAACAACGGCGGCATCGACATGGGAGCCTACGTATGGGTATTTGCCGACGACGACAACGACAATAAATAACATCTTCTATTTCATCCGATTATGACTACTTCAATTTCGCTCAATAAGATGCGATTTTTCGCCTACCACGGCGTGGCTGATCAGGAGCGCATCGTGGGCAACCACTTCGAAGTGAGCATCACGCTGCGCTGCCACATTGCCCAAGCGCTCACATCCGACTGCCTGGACCACACCATCAACTATGCCGAAATCTACGACTGCATCGAGCGAGAGATGAACATTCCTTCGCAACTGTTAGAGCACGTGGCAGGCCGCATCATCGCCGCCCTAAAGCAGCATTTCGGAAACCAAATCGAGGGCGGAACCATCACTGTGGCAAAACTCGCCCCACCCTTCAA
>CALZAF010000142.1 GCA_945612775.1 uncultured bacterium
TTATGACAGTATTGTTCTTAATAACATAATCCACAGCTATATGCATAAATAAAACTATTCAACCAACACGCAGTGGGGTGGCTCTTGTTCTCAGAGCCACCCCACTTTACTCATATATATTCCATTATCTATATCACTTGGCTATCTTGATGGCGCTATTGCCTGCCTTAACCACGTAGATGCCGCGCTCAAGGTTGCTTACGTCCATCTTTGTGCCTTCGCCTGCCTTAACTTGCTGACCGTTGGCATTGTAGATGGCAGCAAATGTATTTTCGCCGAAGTTTATTACTTGTGCTGCTCGGTCGTAGCTGATGGCTACGGTATTGGCATTAACCATTTCCACGTTCGTAGCATCAGCCTTGACAGTCAACTTGTCGAGGCAGAAATAACCCGGAGTATTCATGCCATACACGCCCGAGTCGCTCGAGCTCATAGTGAAATATAACTCATTCACAGCACCGAGCAATGTGAGGTCAACATACTTCCAGCCGCGATTCACGCTGAGGTCGCCGTTGCCGTACGAAGCAAGATTTACGTCGATTTTGGCTTCACTTCCATTGTCGTTTACGCCATGGATGGTGAGGGTGAAAGCATCGTTTTCGCGATTAAACTCGCGGCCGTAAGGGTTGCCTTCGAGCACATTATAATAAGCGTATGAGTTGAGGTTAACATACACGCCCAGCACTTCGTGTGCCAAGCCGTCGTTGAAAATCATTTGGGTAGATTTCTCGCCGTTATATTCCGAATAGTATCCTACCAAATAAGGTACTTCGGCGCTCACTTCGAGCACGCCGTTTTCGTCACGCTTCACTGTGCCATCTTCGTTGAGCACGATACCGCCTTGTGCCATATTGCTATACTGATAAGTGATATAGTCGCTGCGGCGGCTGTTGTCGGCTGAGTTTGATGCAGTGAATCCCCACCAGGTGTACCAATCGGGATTGCAGTTGTGAATAAATATGAAATTTTGGCTCTCTATCACTTCCTGTGTTTGGTCGAGAGACCCGGTCCAAGCGCCTGTTTCGCTGTCGAATGCGAGTTCGGTAGTCGCCTTTGTAAGGTCGAGTGTAACAGTTTGCGCATTAACGCTTACTGCCATCATAGCAGCTGCTACAAGTGTAAAAATTTTCTTCATATCTCTTAAAATTAAAATTTTGGTAAATGTTATGCTTTATAAAATTCTTATCTAACTTGCACCATGGCCACGCGGCTGTCGGCGCGCACCACATAGAGCGCTGGCGAGAGCGCTGCCTCGCCGTCGCCCTCAAATCGGGCTGCCAATGCGCCTCCTATGGTGTAGATTGCCACTTGGCGGGCTCCTATCACCTTCACTGCACCCTCGCAACCGGCTATCTTGATGCCGTCGGCGGCTATTTCTTCCACTTTTGCCGATGGGTGCAGGTCTTCGGCACCGGTTATCTCGGTAGAAATCTCGCCTATCCACCCGTGTTCGTGATTAACGGCTGTATATACCTTCACAAAATCGATGCTCGGCAGATTCACCGAATTGCCATCGGCATCTACTGCCCATCCGATGTCGAAACCGTGGTTGTCGCTATTGGGCATATCATCCACATAGCCCCAAGCGCGTGGCGTAGCCATATATCGCAGTCCTTGGGTGGCTATATTCACCACCAAGCACTCCAGTCGGGTGCCTTCGAAGGTCAATTCGTCGTCTTCAAGCCAGTTTGGCCAATAGCTGTTGGTGGTGTGAAAACTGTTTCGCTTCACATATCCCTCTGGCTCTGCCTCGCAGTTGGTGGTCCATTTGATATAGGTTTTGTCGATTATCGCGCTATCGTCGGCATCGGGGTCGGCTGCCGCGGCTCTGTCTGGGTCGGGCTTTGAGTAGGTTATTTTATAGCCATGAACGGTGCCAGAGGCGTTATAGTCGCTTCCCGCAAGTTCATACCACTCGTCGTCGGGCTTGCCGTTGCCGTTGGCATCTACCGACACCATCACTATGCCGGGTTCGCCGCTTACGTAGTTCTTATCCGCCGAGTCAAACACCGAGTTGCCATATACCATAAAGTCGCGCTCGCCCGACACATTCACCACCGGGTGGTCGAAACCGAACACCATATAGCCGCCATATCCGCCGAGGCTTATCATGCCGTTGCTGGCACCGCCTATTATCTGCTCGCCAACCTTAGCCAATATTGTGGCGTGGGTGTCGCCTTCTTCCCATTCTGGTATCTCATTGACAAACTGTCCCGGTGCGGGCTTGAAGTCATACACCTGTGCTATGTATTTGGTGTTCTGAGCTTGCACTGCAACTGCTGCAAGCATCGCCGCGATTATTGCTATAGTCTTTTTCATAATTCTTTATTTATTATAATGTTGCATGCCATTTGGCATCAATTTTCGTTCTTATTCTCGCCCAAGAAGGCTATATGCGCCGGCACATCGCCGGTGCGTACGCTCCACTTGCGCACGCCGGTGCGGTCGTAGCAGTGCAGATAGCCTGGATTCACCATATTTCGGGCATCGGTAAGGTAGATGTCGTGGCTGATGGGGTTCACGCTCACACCGTAGGGTGCCTTGATTTCAGCCTCAGTGCCGTCGGTGATGAAATTTTCGCTCACCGGCTCTTGCTTCACCACGTCGATTACCGCAAATGTCACTCTATTGCTCATCGTCACATTGCTCCACGCGCTCGACACCACATATATCGAATCGCCCTCGATGCACATATTGCTCACTGGCACGTCGAGGTGCTTCACTATGCGGCGTTTGCGCACATCGTAGCAGTAGAGGCTCGATTCCACCTGATAGTAGTCGCCGCGGGTGGCTATCCACAGTCCGCCGTGCTTGTCGGCTACCAGCCGACTTAGGTTAATATCTACATCGATGGTTTCTTCTACCTTAAACGTCTCTATGTCGATTACGCTAACGGTGCGCTCATAGTTGGGCACGCGATAGCCGCCACTGTTTGCCACATATATCTTATCATCCACTATCTCGATGTCGTCGGGCTGATAACCCACCAGACATTGCGCCACCACTTGCAGCGACGCGGTATCTACCTTCGCCACATAGCCAATCTGATCGTATTCGGGATCTATCACCACTGGTCCGGCATAGCTGGTGACGTAGGCATAGCCTTTGTGAAACGCTATATAGCGGCAGTTGGGTATATCCTCCTGCCCTATGCGCTTGGCTGTGGACTTATCCATCACTTCCACCTTGTTCGAGCAGTTTATCACGGCATACAGGCGGTTGCCATACACTTTCAGGTCGTTGCCCACATCGCCGAGCTCTTTGGGCACGTTGGGATTGGCATTGCCATATATGTTGCGGGTATAGATGCCGGTCGAGAAGTCATAGTAGTCGAGAGTACACTTATTGCTGCCCATATTGCCTTCATTGAGCAGATAGAATCCGCCCACCTCGCTAAATTCGGGATTGCTCACCTGCACTTCCTCGGGGATGAATATCACATCGTCCTCGCGGCACGAGGTCAGCGCCATCGCCACGACTGCGGCAATTATTATGGTCAATATGTGCAATTTAGCTTTCATCAGATGTCGAATTTCAATATTAGTTTATAATTTCGGCCTGGCATAGGATAATTGCGTATCACGTCATACTGCTGGTCGAAGATATTGTTCACCTCTGCCACGGCGCGCACTGCCACCTTGCCAAGTTTGAATTTATAGCCTGCCGAGAGGTCGTGGGTGTACCATGGCTGCTCGTAGTTGGCTTGTATGTTCGAGGAATTGTGGTATCGCTCGCCCACATAGATGAAGCTGTAGTTGAGTTCGAAGCTCCGCCATGCTGCTTGGGCTATCACGCTGCCGCTATGGCGCGGTATATAGGCTATCTGACCCTTATAGGTGCCTGCCTCGTCGAGGCAATCACTTGGATCGGAGTAGTCTTGTGCACGCTGATAGGTGTACGCCAATCCGCCCTCGAGCATTATGCCGTATGGCAGGCTGAATGCCATCTTGCCGGTTACATCCACGCCGCGTATCTTCACCTTGCCTATGTTCATCATCATCCAGCGATACTGTCCGTTGCCCTTGGGCACGGCTATTATCTTATCGTCGATGATGTTATAATAGCCATCTACGCTCAGGTCAACCGAGCGCACCACCGAGGCATCGAAGTCGGTGCGATATACCGCGCCGATGTCATACTGAGTGGAATACTCTGGATTGAGGTTGGCATTGCCGATGTCGGTGTAATAGAGGTCGTTGAAGGTTGGCATTCGGAACACTCGCTTATAGAATGCTCGCACGGTGAGGGCTTGCTCGGCGAGTGGCTGATAGCTCACAAACACGGCTGGCGTGAGACGGCTCGTTGAACTCTTTTTTCGGGCTATTTCTTCGCCGTTGTTACGCACCTTAAATCGGTCGGCAACGAATGTGCCAAGCAGACTCGCCTGCGCCTTAAATCGCTGCCAACGATAAGCTGTGGCAAGTGCCACAAGCCCTGTGTGTCGCGTTGGATAACCGAAATTGGCGAGATTGGCATCGAGATGGTTCCACTGATAGTCGGTGCTGAGGTTCACATCCCATCCGTCGGTAATGCGCACGCGGTTAGCCATCGACACATATAGCTCATCTTGCCAAAATTCGTTGTCGATATACATCAGCGTGGTGTCGGGATTGAGGTAGCGCATATAGTCGTGGGCATATTTGGCATTCACCATCATGGTATAGCGCTCGCCTATGCTCTTGCGCAGGCTTCCCTGTGCAAAGAAGTTGCGGTCCCACTGTCGCTGCGAATTTTTCCACACATTGTTCACTATCGCGCCGGGAATGCCTTTCTCGGAGTCGTAATAATAGACTTTGGCATTCCAGCTGCCGCGATTCATGGTGCCATACAAGCCGCCTTCCACTCGCAGTGCGCCTATATCGCCATTCTGGCGGGTGGCGGTGGTGTCCCACGCCAATGTGCCGTCGCTGAACACCTTGCGATAGCGGAATTTATATTTCCCTGTGGCGTAGGTATATTCGGCACTTACGGTGCTGCTTACCTTTTCGCTCAATTTATAGTCGATGCGCATCGAGGGATTGGCAAGTCCAAACGAGCCGGTGCGCATTGTCACGTTCACATTCATGCGCTTATCGTCGTCGAAGCGTGGTCGCCGCGAACGCAGATACACCGTGCCTGCCGACCCGAAATCCTTTGCCGACTGGAATATCTCGCTCTTCTGTCCGTTATATACGGTTACTTCCTCTATGTTGTCGAGCGAAAATTTGCCCAAATCTATCTGTCCGTTCTGCGCATTGCCGAGCTGAATGCCGTCGTAGAACACGCCGAGGTGGTTGGTGCCCATCGAACGGATATCCACCGTTTTCACTCCGCCTACACCACCGTAATCCTTAATTTGAACTCCCGAAAAATAGCGTATGGCGTCGGCCACCGAATGGCTGTTGAGACCCTCAAGGCGCTTGCCGCTGAGCGTCTGCGCCGGTATAACCTCAACAAACGGCTTCAGATTGCCCACCACCGTAACTTGGCTAAGGTGCTGAATGGAGTCGATACGAAATTGAGCCACGCCGACAGTCGCCAGCATAGCCATCAACATTAATATGTGTATTCGCAAGATTTTCATTCGTTTACGCCCTGCATTTTTTCGCTCGTCATCTTCGACCACGCACTTCAGAGCGCAAACCGATAAAAAACGCATCGCCAAGCCGCATCGCAGCCACATGTAGAGCTTTGCTCTCCGGAGCGTTCCCTATCTTTTGTTTCAACCCTAAGTCCGAGAGTCATTTAAAACAAAATCTTCTTTTCAGGCAGGTATTCTGGCTTGCTTCACTTAGCGCTGCGGCCTTCCCACGGCATCATGTCCATAGTGACCTCGTAATCGGTGCAGCGCAAGCTCTTTTCGAAGCTTACAGCAGCGGCTCTGCTCGGGATTTTCACCCGATTCCCTTTTCATCAGTTCATCACCCCAGCAAAAAACCGAGGCAATGCACCGACACCCGAAAATGCGATGCTAAATTACCGCTTATTTCTCAATTCTACAAGAGATTTAACTATATTTGATGGCACAAGCAGATTAAGTAATATCTCTTAGCCGCCATCATCTTCAAAAAACACAACAAATATGTACTAAAACGTTATTACTCCTCCTTAACTATCATTTTTTACCCACTTACGGAGGACTAATACG
>CALZAF010000143.1 GCA_945612775.1 uncultured bacterium
GGCGGCACCAAGGGTGCACAAGGCATGGCTGCTTCGGCGAAGAAATTCCCTGCCGACTTGCCTGAGGCTGAGACCAAGAGAATACAATTCTTGGCTGGCGAAACATTCCGCGTACTGTCGTGCCACGGCGTTAGCCGCGTGGATGTGATGATAGAAGGAGCAAGCAAAGCCGACGAGACCGGTTGCCGCAAAATCTATGTGAATGAGATTAACACCATTCCAGGCTCGCTGTCGTTCTACTTGTGGGAAGGCACTGGCTTGCCATTCGATAAGGAGATGGATAAACTTGTGCAACTTGCGCTCAAACGCAAACGCGAACAAGGTATGAAAACCGTAAGTTACGATCAAAACATCTTCAATCTGTCGGGTGGTGCTAAAGGTGCAAAAGGCGGCAAGTTTGGCGGTGTAAAGAAGTGAAAAATTATTTTTCCTAAATAGAATAATGGGAGCCTAAAAACTACCTAACGCTTTAGGCTTCCATTCTTGTTTTTTCTTGATTATAGATATTGAGATATAGCGACAATACACATGAAAAATTTGGTTACGGCAATAGCGGTAGGTGTGATGTATGCAGGTATGCTATCTTGTAGCAATACCTATGGATTAGATGCCTCAGAATCGAAATATGCAGTTTGTGACGACGGTGTTAAGGTGCATTATAAGACATCGGGCGAAGGTGATTTGGCAGTGGTGTTTGTTCATGGATTCGGGTGCGATTTGCGCACTTGGACTAAGCAATTTCAAGCCTTTGCCGGCGAAGATAGCCTAAAGCAAGTGTATATCGACCTGCCCGGATTTGGAAAAAGCGATTGCCATGATGTAGAATACACCTTGAGCTACTTTGCAAAGTCGGTGGCTCGTGTACTTGAGACAGAAGGAGTGAATAAGGCAGTGCTTGTGGGTCACAGCCTCGGCACGCCGATTTGCCGTCAGGTGGCATTTGAGTATCCGCAACTTGTGGCTGGAATCTTCGATATCGATGGCGTGTATTGCCTATATCCGCAGCTTAATGAAAATTCCACCGATGCCGATAGAGAGGCGGCAGCGCAATACGAAATGGCAGTAAATGCCTTTGCCGCAAGTTTCTGCGGTGACAGCGTGGCTGAACATATCCGAAATTTTGCAGCGTCACTCAGCGGACCCAACACTCCAGCCGAGGTGGCAAATTACGCTTCGGCGAATATGCCGAATGTCGATGCAAAAGTGGCATGCAGCACTATGAGCAATCTCATAGATCGCAAGTGGTGGACCGGACAGTGGCTTGATGTGCCCACTGTGGTGATTTGCACCAAGAATAGCGGCATTGACCCCGACAATGGCAAGAAGATGCAGGCTCTATACTCAAATCTTGATTATGTAGAACTCGACGATTGCGGACATTTTATACATATGGAACAACCCGAGCTGGTGAACAATAAGCTACGTGAGCTGCTCGCATATGCACGCAGTCGAAGCATCAATAGAATAGATGTGAATGGCGTGAATTTGCTGTATGAGGTGGCTGGCGAGGGCAAACCTGTGCTGCTGCTTCACGGAAATGGCGGTTCGCACGAAGCTGTAGAGACTACTGCAGGGCAATTGGTGCGTAAGGGTTACAAAGTGTATGCTGTGGATTCGCGCGGACAAGGCGCAAACGAGCCTCTGAACGAATACCACTATGCCGATATGGCTGAGGATATGTATCAATTCTGCAAGAAGCTCAATATCGAAAAACCAGCTGTTTATGGCTGGAGTGATGGCGGCATTGTGGCGCTGATGCTTGAGGTGCTACATCCCGGAACAACGAGTCTGATGGCTATCAGCGGCGCAAATGTGCATCCTCGGGGAGTGGTAAACTTTGAGCAATTCCGGACCGACATACTTGCGCAGAACAATCCATTGTCGATGATGATGGTTTTTGAGCCAAATATCACTGATAGTCAGATGCAAGGCGTGAATGTGCCGGTGCTTGTGTGTGCCGGGTCAGCCGACTTGATAGTGGAGGAACACACCCGCCACATGGCTAAGATGTTGCCAAAAGCCGAATTGATGATTATAGAAGGTGAAGACCATGGGTCATACATTTGGCATAACCCAATGATGGGCGAGATATTCATCGAATATCTGCATCGTCATGGCTATACGAGCAAGTAATGTAACTACAGCTTATTCGCCGCCGGCGATGTCGCTGTAGCAAGGGATGTCGGGCAGGAAAGAATAGGTATCGGCGTCGTAATCGATTTTGCAGCAATAATGCTGAAGCCCGTTCGACACCATAAGATATTTTGCGCGCAGCACCATGTTGTAGCGCACAATTTGGTCGAATACCTTTTGCGTAATCTCAATCGACGGCGCCTTGTATTCAACGATTGCAAACGGATTGCCCTCGCGATCAGCTATGAGCGTGTCGCAACGGCGTTTTATGTCGTTTTGCACCAATGCAATCTCGTTTCCCATCAGCGCTTGCGGAAACTGCTTGTGGTGGATAAGAAAAGCCACGAAATTCTGGCGAACCCATTCCTCTGGAGTGAGAGCCACAAATTTAGAACGTAGAGTGTCGAAAATCGACAGCCCAGTCGCACCTTTTTTTATCGTAAATTGATGTTCTGGAAGGTTGAGTTGCATCGGGAATTTAGTATATTTGCATTAACGAAATTTTTCGGCTGTAAAGGTAGTGAAAAATGTAAAATAAGAGAAATCAATGGCAGCAAAAAAAGAAGCAGTGACTTATATAAGTCTGCTCAACGACATAAAGAACAAGAATTTCATGCCCATCTACCTCTTAGAGGGCGAGGAATCCTATTATATCGATAGCCTCACCGATAGCATCATCAATGCAGCTCTCGATGAGGAGGAGCGCGACTTCAACCTCACGGTTACATACGGAATAGATGCCAATGTGAAGGAGCTTATAGCCACATGCAAACGCTATCCTGTAATGGCGGAGCGACAAGTGGTGGTGCTCAAGGAAGCGCAAAACCTGAAAAATAATGCGGAGTGCAATATCGACTTGTTTAAGTTTTATGCGCAAAATCCGTTGCGAAGCACCATATTGATAATCTGCTATAAGGGCGGAAATATGAGAAGCAACGAATTCTTGAAAACGCTAAAGTCGGAAGGCACAGGAGTGGTGTTTGAGTCGAAGAAAGAGACCGAAAGTTCGATGCTCAACCTGATAAACGGATACGTTAAGAACAAAAAATGCACCATCGATGTTAAGTCGGCTACAATGTTGCGCGATTTTGTGGGGCTCGATGTGGCTCGCATGTTTGGCGAAATAGATAAGCTCAGCATCTTGGTGGATGAAAGCCGCCAGATTACGCCCGAGATGATTGAAAAAAACATTGGCATAAGCAAGGACTACAATATGTTTGAACTTGAAGATGCCCTTGTGAACCGCAATGTGGAGAAAGCCTTCAAGATAGTGGATTATTTTGAGAAAAATCCTAAAAACAATCCAGTGCAGATGGTGGCACCTTTTATATTCGGCTTTTTTGTGAATGTGCTTTTGGTGCTGACAGCAAAGGACAAATCAGTTCAGGCATTGATGGATAGGCTCGACATGAAGTCGTCGTGGCGATTGAATAAATTTATTACAGCGGCAGGAAAATACTCAAAGGTGGCTTGTGTCAACAATATTACAGCGGTGCGTCAGCTCGACGTTCAGAGCAAGGGTATAGGTTCGCGTCAAGATGCCTATGCATTGCTTCACGATTTGCTGTTCAGAGTGATGACATCGTGAAATAGCTGTCCGATAAAAGTCAAAGCACCGATTTTCGTTTCAGAGAATCGGTGCTTTGTAGTAGAGTATAGTGATAACGCTCATTTTACGCGGAAACTATAGCCGAGTGTAACCGCCACATTCATATTGCCAGAGGCAGAGAAGGTGTCGGCCTTTTTGCTCGAGAAAATGTTGCCGAGACCGTAGTACAAACGACCTTCGAGAATGATAGAGTGCTTGCGCTTGGCTATAAGTTCGATGCCGGCACCGAATGCAAGTCCATAGTCGAACTTGTTTTTTATTTCTAAAGTCATCTGCTCAAGGTAACGGTTTTCGTAGGGGAAATTCTCAATTTCCTCGCACTTGGTATAGTCGAAGTTCGATGAAATATTTTCACCTATATTGTAGCCTAATTGCGGTCCCAGATTGAAGAATCCTCTCACTTTAGCGCTGCCGAAATATATTTGGGTTAGGATAGGCAGCGTTACGTAGGTCAATTGGCGTTCGTAGTTGAAATCAGTGCCTTCGAAATTCTCTTTCCAACCAGCTTTGCTAAAGTTGGCTTCGATAACAAGTCCGAAATTTTTCTCCTCGATATATCGGAATGTGACACCGAAGGTTTCGCCCATGCTCCAATTCTGCTTAACGCTTGGGCTGAATGTCACTCTCGAGAGCATTACGCCAGCCTTGCCACCGAGAGCCACATTCGAGGCAAAATGCTTTTGCGCCGATGCAACAGCCGTAGTGGCAAGTGCTGCTATGATTAATATTAATCGAGTGAAGTGTCTCATTGTTTATCGTTCGATAGTGTTGTGGGTTGTGAAATGTATGAATTGCAAATCCTTGTTTATGAATCCGCTCCAGTTGCTCAATCTGCGAAGTTTATACGATGTCTGAATGCCGTTGTAATCGGCAATTTCGCGATTGTTGAAGCCGCCTTCATCGTTCACCAGCGTCTTTAAGAAGAACATTCCTGCATCGTATCCGAGCAAACCGAATCGTGGCACCACATAGCGCATCTCTTCGCCGTACCACTTGGTGTATTCGCTCTCGAATTTCTTGGTTTGAGCATTTGTTTCGTCGTAGAAGAAGCGTGAGTAGATATAAGTGTCCACATCGTGGAAATCGTCTTTAAGTTCAAGCAGATAGGTGGTGTACTCGGGATAGCCGAGGAGCACAAATTCCACATCGTTGCGTTCTTGTTTGATGCGCTTCAAGGTAGGAATAATCTTGGTGAGCACCGATTTCGAACTTGAAGATGGCACAATTACATATTCATTGCCCGATTTCAATAAGTCGTTTACTGAATCGTAGCAAAAATCAGAATCGATGGTTACGTTAGCAGTTTTTGCTTTACTGCCCTTCAAGTGCTTCTTCAAATCGTGGCAAACGTCCTTTTCATCTTTGCTGTTGCTGGTGTTGATGAAAATGGTGGTGCGATTGGCAAATTTTTTGTCGAACCATTCGCATAATTCTGCGCTAAGGTAAGAATGTGGAATATTTGTCTGTACGGCAAACGAATTGGTGCTATATGCCTCGTCTTTAATAGTGAAGATGTTTACCGAAAGAATGTCGTTTTCCTTGCAGAACTTGTTGGTGGTTTCGAGCTGTTTTGTGTCGCTTGGAGCAATGATTAGGTTCATTTGCTTCATTCCGGGCAGATTGAGGATGCTATCGGTGGCGGCAAGCGAGTTGCGGTTGTCGTGAGCCACCACATTTATGTGTTTGCGTGTGCCGCGGCGAACTTCGTCAACTGCCATCAAGAAACCTTTAAGGAACTCGGTGTTGTTGAGCGCTGAAGCCGACGGTGAAGCCTGATTTAGCATAAATGGCAGCATTATCGCCACATTAAGAGTGTCGGAAGTGCTTTTTGCCACAACGGTTGTGTTTGGGTTGCCGTCGAGTTCTGATTCTCGCACCACCACTTTCTCGTTGGTCGATACAGGGATGTTCACAATGCTGCCTTTCTTGGCTTTTACGCCCGGGTTGGCATCGATAATCTTTTTCACATCCACATTGTTGTCGTTAGCTATCGTGGTGAAGTTCTCTCCAGCCTTCATTTCGTGAGTGACGAATCGGGTGATAGGTTTTTCCACAACCACGGCTCCATTTTTGTTAGGAATCACGCGAATCACCTCACCGATGCGGAAATTTTCGGCTGAGATGCCAGGATTGAGCTCGAGAATCGAGGCAATAGATGTGTTGTAGTATTTCGACACATAGTAGAGCGTTTCTCCTGCCTGAATGCGGTGATACATCACATCGGAGGCATCGCTTTTCGCAGCATCGGCTGCAGCCTTAGAATGGTCGATGTCGAACGATTCGTCTTGCGGAATGGTAATTACTTGTCCAACCTTAAGCCCGTCGGCAACTATGGGGTTAGCTTGCTTTATGGCATCGATAGAAATTC
>CALZAF010000144.1 GCA_945612775.1 uncultured bacterium
GCTTGTTGTAGTAGTCGAGAGCAACGCTGAGGCGGTTGTTCAAGAATGCTGCATCAAGACCAAGGTCGAATTGTTCTGAAGTTTCCCAAGTCAAGTTAGGGTTAACCACATTGTTGAGGTACCACATTGTGCCCCACATGCCGCCTGTTTCTACGCCGGCTTGGCTGAGTTCGTTCCAAGTGGTCTTGCTGAGCACTGCGCTCTTGTAGTTGTAGCCGATAGAACCCAAGTTACCTACGCGACCCCAAGAAGCACGGATCTTGAGGAGGTTAACAGCGTCGGTCTTAGGGAAGAAACTTTCGTTAGAAATCTTCCAAGCAGCAGTCACAGCTGGGAAGTCGCCGTAGTTGTTGTCCTTAGGCAGACGGCTTGCATAGTCGCGACGGAATGAAGCGGTAGCGAAGTAGCGGTCGTCGAATGAGTAAGAGAGACGAGCGATAACTGCTACGTTAGCGTCAGGACCTGTGAGGTAGTCGTTGTTGCTGGTGGTTTCGGCAAATGAGATGTACTGAAGGTAAGCTGATTCGTCGCTGATGTTCTTACCATAGATGCTGAGACCACGGCTGTAGGTGTGGTCGGCAGTAGTAGAGAGCAATGCACCCACTGTGTGCTTGCCGAATGTGTTGTCGTAAGTAAGAGTGTTTTCGGTCATCCAGCGGCTGTAGCGGTAAGAGCTTTCGTCGAGTTCGTTGAAGTCTTGTGGCTTACCGATTTCTGGACGGCGTGGGTTGAAGTTCTTGTAGTAGTTGTTGGTGAGGTTGTAGGTGAAACGGCTCACGAACTTCAAGCCAGGCACGATGTTGCCAATCTGGAGCGAAGTAGTCGACCAAATGTCGCTTGTGCGGTTGTAGCGGTTTTCGGCAGTGAGAATACGCACTGGGTTAACGGCATCGCCGTGGATATCGGCGTAGTTGCTGCCGTATTTAGCTACATATTCAGGCTCTTCGGTGGTAACGCCGTGGAAGTTGCCGTTAGCGTCGTAAACAGGAGCTGAACTTGGCATCATGATAGCGCTAAGGATGGCGCCAGTGTAGCCAGAGTTAGTGTCCTTAGAGCGGCTCTTGTTATTTACCCAAGAGAATGTTTCGCTAAGGGTAATCCAGTTGTTGAGCTTATATTCACCGTTGTAGTGAAGGGTTGTCTTTTGGTTCCAAGTGTTGATGAGCACACCGTCGTCGCTGTCGAGAGCAAACGAGATGCGGTTCTTGGCGTTCTCTGTACCGGTGTTAATAGCCACATTGTGACGGTGATAAAGAGCATCGCGGAAGATTTCGTCCATCCAGTCGGTGCGGGTGGTAGCAACCCAAGGGTTCTTGGTAGTGTCCCAACCGTCGGGAAGGGTAAGGCCAGCGTTGGCGTGCGAAAGCTTGCGCATTTCGATTTGTTGCTGAGCATTCAAGCCCTTAGGAAGGTTGCTTGCTGAGCGAATACCCACAACGCCGTCGTAGCTAACCGATACCTTGCCTTCTTGAGCCTTCTTGGTTGTTACAAGCACACAACCGCCGGCACCAGAGGTGGCACCATAGATAGCAGCCGAAGCAGCGTCCTTGAGGACTACGATGCTTTCGATGTCGCTGAGCGATGGAATAGGAGCGCCAGGAATACCGTCAACTACCCAGAGCACGTTGTCGCCGTTTTGTGAACCTTGACCGCGGATAACGATGCTTGGAGTGGCTGTAGGGTCACCACCATTCGATTCGATGGTTACACCAGGCAACTGACCTTGAAGCATACCCTCGGTAGAGGTTACTGGGCGTTGTGCAAGCGATTCAGCATCGCGAACCACGCCAACGGCTGCCGAAAGGTCTTGCTTCTTTTGAGCTGCACCATAACCGAGCACTACCACTTCGTCGAGCTGTGCTGCGTCGTCGCTCAACACCACTTCTGCGGCGTTCGATGCCTTTACTTCGGCAGACTTCATACCTACATAGTTAATCACTAAGATATCGTTTGCCTTGGCATTTACGCTGAAGCGGCCGTCAAGGTCGGTCGATACGCCGGTAGTGGTGCCTTTTACAAGCACGCTTGCGCCTACCACTGGTTCGCCCTTGCTATCTTTTACGATACCATTAACTTTTGAACTCTGTTGTACGCTTTGTGGTGCACTCTCGGCACTTGCGTATGCCGATGTTGTACCTAAAGCAAAACAACACAAGATTCCAACGCATAAGCGTCTTAGAATAGTCTTTCTCATAAAGATGTTTTTTACTTGTTATTTAATAGTACTTTAGCTTGTTTTTTGCTTATTCACAAGGCAAATTTAATACTTTATCTCATATAAACTATAAAAAAATGATAACAAATGTATCTTTTTAGATATGTTAATTAAGAAATGTTAATGATCTTTTGACCAATCTTGAGTATGACATAACTTAGTTACAAGTGGTAAAATGTGCGTTATAATGTAGCATAGCATAGTTTTATGCTACTATTTTGCAGATATATAGCCAAAATGACACGTTTTGCTGCATTGTGAAATTATTATAATAATGAACTCTGCTGATTCTCGTTGTACCTACGCTGTAATACGGCGAGTGGCTATTTTTGCACATTTTTTTTGCTTAAACGATGTTTTGTGAGTGCGATTTCATACATTCAGGGGTAGATGACATCAAAATTATGCCTAACTTTGCAGTGCAATTTTAATGACGATAGATTCAAGGTTATGAAAGAGACAAAATCTACAATAAGTATATTCCAGCGCCGCGGATGGGTGGTGACTTTTGCGCTCACTGCCGCCATACTGTGGGGCTGGGCTTATCCGCTCATAAAACTCGGCTTCGGGGAGTTTCAGATTACCACCGACATGACTGGCAGCAAGATGCTTTTTGCGGGCATTAGGTTCTTTATGTCGGGACTGATAATATTGGCTGTGGCGCGCGCTTCGGGTCGCAGTTTTGCCGTTCGGACCAAGGGTAGCTGGTGGTATATCTTGCTTTTTGCACTGCTCAACACCACGCTACATTATGCCTTTTTCTATTTCGGACTCTCGCACAGCGCAGGGTCGCGTGCTGCCATTCTCAACTCGATGAGCGTGTTTACGCTGGTGATATTGGCGTGCGTGTTTTTCGAGAGCGACCGCCTCACTACCAGCAAGATAGTGGGTTGTGTGATGGGTTTTTTGGGCATTATGGCTCTGAACATCGATGGCGGCGATAGTGGCGGCTTCACTTGGCTCGGCGACGGCATGATAGTGCTCAACGCGCTCTGCTCGGCAGTGGCTGGACTGATGACTCGCGGCTTGGGCAAGCGCATCGATGTGTTTGTGGGCACGGGCTACGGATTGGCTGTGGGAGGGGCTTTGCTCATTCTGCCGGGACTGGCTTGCGGTGGCACGCTGCCTGTGGTTTCCTTCTCCGGACTGCTCATCCTTGCAGGACTGATATGCATCTCAACCATAGGTTTTGCGCTCTATAACAAGCTGTTGACCTGCAATCCTGTGGGCAAGGTGGCGATATTCAATTCGCTGATACCGCCTGTGGGCGCCATCAGTTCGTGTTTGTGCCTTAGCGAACCCTTCTACTGGAAATATGTGTTAGCCGGAGCACTCGCTGCCGGCGGCATCTATGTGATCAATAAGTATAAATAAGCCCAAGGAGGGCAGAATTAATAACATCATTGCCTGCGCTGGTCGTAGCTCTCAGTGGAGAGACGCTTGCGCAGGCAATGCTATTTGCTATATCGAATTATTGCTGCCCTGGAAAGCTTTATTGCTATGCCGATTTTTTTTGTACCTTTGCAATCGAAATAGTGGGGAGCGAGGTGTTTCGTTTCCCGTTTTGCTATAGGCAGATTATGACAATGAATGGAACAAAATCGGCGATAAGAGAATATGTGGCAGTCACGGCAGTGATGTGCGTGATAATGCTCAATGTGCTCGATTCCACAATAGTGAATGTGGCGCTGCCCACGCTCGCCATGGCTTTCGGCGTGAGCGACTCGGCGGTGACTTGGGTGGTGAATAGCTACCTGATGCTCATACCTATGCTAATGCTCACATTCTCGCTTGTGGGCGATGTGTGGGGCTATCGACGCGTGTTTGTGGCGGGATCGGTGCTTTTCGGCATCGGCTCGCTGCTGTGCGGCTTTGCTCAGGGATTCGGGATGCTGCTTGCGGGGCGAATGGTGCAAGGCGTGGGCGCAGCGTGCGTGATGGGCGTCAACACTGCCCTGGTGCGCATCATTTTTCCGCGCGAGAAACTCGGTATGGCTATGGGTATGAACGCCATGGTGGTGGCAGTGAGTTCGGCGGCAGGTCCGGCGTTGGCTGGAGTGATTTTGCACTATCTGTCGTGGCCCTGGCTGTTCTACATCAATGTGCCCATAGCGCTGCTGTCGCTTGCTATAGGTGCGGCGCTTCTGCCAGCCAATCCACCGCTTCCGCAAGGCGTGAAGCACCGATTCGACTCGCCCAGCGCTGTGCTCAATGCGGCATTTTTCTGCCTGCTATTCCTTGGGGTAGATACCTTTGCTCAAGGCAACAACCCTATGTATGCCGGCATCGAACTCGCAGCGGCTGCTGTGATAGGCGTGGTGTATCTGCGCCGCCAGATGGGACTTGCCACGCCGCTGTTCCCGGTCGATTTGATGCGAAATCCCATTTTCTCGCTATCGGTGGGCACTTCGGTGTGCTCCTACACAGCCCAGAGCCTTGCCTATATAGCCTTGCCATTCTATATGCACTATGTGCTGCACTTCGACCCTGTGCAGATAGGCACCATGATTACGCCTTGGCCTATAGCCACCATGATAACTGCACCGTTTGCCGGCCGACTCGTGGGGCGCTTCAAGGCAGGCGCTATTTGTGCCGTGGGCATGTGCCTTTTTGCGCTCGGATTCGTGTCGCTGCTGATGTATGATGCAGGCAGCGGGTCGCTGCAATTAGTGTGGCGATTGGCGCTTTGCGGAGTGGGGTTCGGCTTGTTTCAGACGCCCAACAACGTTACATTGGTCAGCTCGGCGCCCAAGCATCGCAGCGGCGGCGCCAGCGGTATGCTCGGCACAGCACGCGTAGTGGGACAAGCGCTCGGCACCACACTTGCCGCACTGCTGTTTCGCATCTTCGACGAGCAGAACCAGAGCACCGCATGCCTCATAGCCGGCATAGCCATGGCGCTAACCGCCGCCACAGTAAGCGCCCTCCGCCTCCGCCAGCAATAGGCAGCCCCTGCCAGCCGACCAATTCCCCCTGCCTGGTGCAAAAAATGGTGTACTCGTGATTATCCACAGATGAGGGGAAATGTTTCAATCTGAAAGGTAGTGGATAAAAAATATTTCAAAATGTTTTGAAATATAGGAAATACTTTGCATATTTGCATCGAAAGAGCAAAAGTTGTATGTAGTTGAATGTAATTTCAATATGCACTTTTTTATTACTCTAATGTAGTTGAGAGTTCGGTTAAAAATAATGAAAATGTCGGCTGAATGGGCGATGTTGGTTATAATAAGCCGAATTCAGTATGATGCAATCTCCCGGCGAGAAAGCGGTTGCATCAAGTGCTACGGCAGAAAAGTCGTTGGCAAAGAACCCTACCCATGGCGATGTGAATCGATGGATTCGTTCCTCGCATCGTTGCCTAAGTACGACCGCGTCCGCATCGTGGTGGATAAGGACAAGGCTCCACGCGAACTCTATGAGCGCGCAGCCGAGACCGACAAATACATCGCAGCAGGCGCTCCGCTCAAGTTCGGCCGTGTAGAACTCATCAACTACATCAAGGAGCAGTCGGTGACATTTGAGTACCACCGCTACGGCAGCATTCAGCGCGTACCCGACGTAGAATAAAATAAATTTCAGTAATATTGGAAAATCAGTCAGCTCGTGATGAGTACAGCTGATGACATTATGTAACTTTAATTAATTCATTGTTTTGAGCCTTGCCAGCCACTCTGGCAAGGCTTTTTGTATGTCGGTTTTGATTGATTTTGATTGATTTTCTCCCGCCTTGCGCTTTTTTTCACCCCAAGTCCTTGTTCAATTCAACTTAAAGCCGTATATTTGCACCACCAGAACCCGCCAAGCCTCTCAACGATGCTCAAATGAGCGGGTCGTTTTTTTT
>CALZAF010000145.1 GCA_945612775.1 uncultured bacterium
TGCATTCGGCGTTTTTGTAGGCGTTGGTAGTTTCGCTCGCGGAGTGCTTTTACGCAGTGGGTGGGGAGGATGGCGTAGAAGGCGTTTTTGCAAGCCGATGCTATGCACTTGCCTGTGTAGGATATTCGCCACGACAGGGTGTTGTAGCGCCCTTGTATCTTGGCATTCTCGCGGTTGATGCGGAGTCGGTTGCGCGACGACACTCCGTTCTCGTTCTCAAACACGGCGATGTCCACATCTACATAACAGAACCTCTTGCCGGCGCGATACATCTTGTAGATGAAGTCGTAGTCGGCAGCGAGAGGGTAGTTTAGGTCGTAGGGCGAGGCTTTCATCAGTGCGGTGCGAGCGAGGATGCTTTGGTGGCAGAATGCCATCTTTTTTTGCAGATAATCGAGTGGTTTGGGCTTCATAGGCACTTTGCCGAAGTCCATTTTCAAGCAGGCGTTGCCGTAGATTATGTCGGCATCGCATGCTCCGGGAGCGGAAATCGCCTCGTTGAGGGCGGTGCTGTGGTCGAAGCAGTCGCCTGAGTTCATAAATATTATCCACTCGCCTGTGGCGAGAGCTATGCCCTTGTTCATACCGTCGTAGATGCCGCGATCAGGCTCCGACTGGTGCTTGAACGCTATGCTGCGGCGGGCAAATTCTTCTTCAAAAGCCACCGCCCGCGCATAAGAATCGTCGGTCGAAGCGCCGTCGATGAAAATCACCTCGAGGTGTGGGTATTGCAGTGCTGCTATCGACTGCAGCGTGGAACTTACGTCGCTACCCGCATTGCGGCACACGGTGACGATGCTTATGAGCGGCATTGTGGTGTGGTTGTCCATATTTTTGGCGTTAGTTTTTCGAAATTATGGGGTCTTTGTATTGCTTTTGGAGTTCTACGAGGCGCTGGCGCATCTTCTCAACGAGCGGTTTCACTGCAGGCACATTGTAGATGTTATGCATCTCGTAAGGGTCGTTGAGCAGGTCGTAGAATTCCCAATGGTCGATGTCGTTGTAGAAGTGAATGAGTTTGTAGCGCCCGTTGCTCACGCCGTAGTGGCGCTTCACTGAGTGTTCGGCTGGATACTCATAGAAGTGGTAATAGAGGGCATCGCGCCACTTCACATTCTTGTCGCCACGCAGCAGAGGCATGAGCGACATGCCTTGCATATCATCGGGTATTGGAGCGCCAGCTATTTCGAGGAATGTAGGTGCGTAGTCGATGTTCTGCACCATCTCACTGATGTCGCCGCGCCGGTCGAATCCTTCGGGCAGACGCATAATAAGTGGGGTGTGGAACGATTCCTCGTACATAAATCGCTTGTCGAACCAACCGTGTTCGCCGATATAGAAGCCTTGGTCGCTGGTATAAACCACGAGGGTGTTTTCTATCAATCCGCTCTTTTCGAGATAGTCGAGCACGCGGCCCACGTTGTCGTCGAGGCTCTTAACCACCTTCATATAGTCGCGCACATAGCGTTGGAATTTCCATTCAGCCAATTCTCGGCCTTTGAGGTCGCGGCTGTAGAAGTCGCAGGCTATCGAGTCGTAGAATTCGTGCCAAGCCTTGCGCTCCTGGGGATTCATGCGCTTAATCATGTTGAGGTAGGTGGGCTTCAGACTGCTGTTTAGGTCGTCGCGGTCCATCTTGAGGTCGTAGATGAGGTCCATATCTTTGTCGATGCTCATCTCCTGCGCAGCGGCGGCTGGGCGGCCTTCGTAGTCGTCGTAGAAGTTGCGAGGCACAGGGAATGTGCGGTCCTCATAGAGGTGAAGATCTTCGATTTTTGATAGCCAATTGCGGTGAATGGCTTTGTGGTGAATCAGTATGCAGAATGGCTTGCCTTTGTCGCGCTGATTCTCTATCCAGTCGATGCTCTTATCGGTGATAAGGTCGGTGAGATAGCCTTTCTGATTGATGGTATCGCCGTTCATCTCTATAAAGCGTGGGTTGTAGTAGTCGCCTTGTCCGGGCACTATTTCCCATTTGTCGAAGCCTGTAGGCAGGCTCTCCAAGTGCCATTTGCCGAACACGGCGGTCTGATAGCCGGCGCGTTGCAGCATCTTTGGGAATGTGGGCTGTGAAGCGTCGAACACGCAGGTGGTGTTGTCGGTAAATCCGTTGGCATGGCTGTGTTTGCCGGTAATCATGCAGGCGCGGCTGGGTCCGCTGAGCGAGTTTGCCACATAACTGCTGGTGAAGCGCACTCCGTGCTCGGCTATGCGGTCGAGGTTGGGGGTGTGCATATATCGCTTATCGTAGCAGCTCATCATTTGGGCGGTGTGGTCGTCGGTCATGATGTACACTATGTTGAGCGGCTTCTTCTCTTTCGATTGTCCGTTGACTTGCAGCAATGTGGCGCTCGAGAGTGCCATCAGAGCCATGGTCTTAAGTTGAGGTATTTGCTTCATATCGTAGTGATGTTTTTTTGTTTTGTGCTTATCATTTATTTGCCCGTCACGCTTTCTATGCGGAAGCGCATTTTGTGAGTGGTGTTAGGCTCGATTTCGTATTTTGGGCGAGGGCCGGGACCGCAACTTGCGTTACCTATGCCGCGATACTTGCAGTCGATGTTAAGCACCACTTCAGAGCGTTCGATGGTGGGCAATAGGTGGTCGTAGCGCACATCCCAGAGGTCTTGGTCGGTGTAGTGCAGAGCCGAGAATTGCAGAGTGCCGTCGGCGGTAATCTTGATGCCGGTGCCGTGGTCGTCGGTGAGCGATAGCCAGCGCGTATCGGTGCGAGAACCCATGCTCTGCGAGCGAACGTAGTGTTCGCGCATAGCGCTCACGGTGGTGTTATATAGACCTACAAATGCGGCATTCTTGCGGTCGGGATAGTTCTCGATAGGTCCGCGGCCGTAGTAGGTTACGTTTTCAAGCGAAGGTGATAAGAATGACTGCAGCGACAGGCGAGGCACTTCCACCTTCTCGCCTGTTGTGAATGAGGCTTCCACGTCGATGGTTCCGCCGGGATAGATGGTGTAGCTTATGGTGTAAGGAATGGCGGTCTTGTCGATTTGTGTGGTGAATGAACTCTTCACTACCATCGTATTGCTTTCTTCGTCGTAGCGGTAGCCAAAATCGCTCAAAGAGGTGGCTGTGGGATGCCATTGGCGGCTGTCGTTCGAGATGGCGCGATACCAGTTGAATTCAAAGCCCTTCAATCCGTGAAGCATCTCTTTACCGCCGTAGTTGAGTCCGGTTAGATAGCCGCTCTTGGCGTCGAAAGTGAGTTTAGCCTTGCCGGTGGCAATCACTATGATGTTCTTGCCGCTGCCGTGCTCTTTGTGTATCTTAAACGGAGCATTTTCGGCTGCCACGGCTGCCTTGAGTGCGTTGTCGGCGGTGCGGAGGACTATTTGTTCCGAGGCGATGCTATATCCAGCCTTAGCCCAAGCGCAATCGCTGCCAAGCACAAGGTCGAAATCGATGAAATATTCGCCGTCGGCTTCGAGTTCGGGCAGTTGTAGAGGCACAGTGCAGCGCTTGGTAGGAGCGCAGTCGGGTAGCGACGCCGATTTCTGTGCCACAAGTTTGCCGTTGCGATATACGGCATATTTCAAACCGAAATCTTTTAGGTTGAGGGCTGTGTAGCGGTTGTGCAGAGTCACGCCCTTGCCGTCGGCGGTGAGGGCGAAGCTTACGTATTGATACACCTTCTTCACTTCAATGAGTTTCGGTGTAACTTTACGGTCGGCGGTGATGATGCCGTTGCAGCAGAAGTCGGCATCGTTAGGCACATCGCCGAAGCTGCCGCCGTAGTATAGGTTTTCCTTAGGTTCGCCTGGCTTATTGATGCTTTGGTCCACCCAGTCCCAGATGCAGCCGCCTATCATGCGTTTGCTGTGATATTCGATGTAGTCCCAATATTCTTCGAGATTGCCAATGGCGTTACCCATAGCGTGGGCGTATTCGCAGAGGATATATGGCTTGTTGGCGCCGTTTTGGTCCATCTTGGTCATCGATTCTATCGATGGATACATGTGTGAATCGATGTCGGCTACTTCGTTCTGACCTTCGTAGTGAATTGGGCGAGGGTCGAGTGCGCGCACTGCGTTATATTCGGCTTCGATGTTGCAGCCCTTGCCCGATTCGTTGCCGAGCGACCAGATTACAACCGATGGATGATTTTTGTCGCGCTGCACCATGCTCACGGCGCGATCCACATACGCCTTTTCCCACGCCGCATTGCGCGATAGGCTGTGGTTGCCGTGACATTCTTGGTTGGCTTCATCTATCACATAGAGTCCGTAGTAGTCGTAGAGAGCATACGAGCGAGGGTCGTTAGGATAGTGCGAAGTGCGCACGGTGTTGAGGTTGTAGCGCTTAAATAGCACCACATCTTCCTCTATGCTTTCCACTGGCACTGCTTTGCCGTATTGTGGGTGAGTTTCGTGGCGGTTAGCACCTTTGAGCAGGGTAGCTATGCCGCTGATATATAGGCGGTTATTCTTGATTTCAACCTTGCGGAAGCCGTGCTTTATCGAAGTGGCTTCGAGCACTTCGCCCTTGCTGTTGAGGGTCTCTACGATTACGGTGTAGAGGTTTGGTGTTTCGGCGGTCCAGAGAGATGGTTTAGCCACATCGATGGTGATATCGCCCTTGCCGGCAATTTGTGCCGACTTGGTGCCTACGGTGTTGCCCTTAGTGTCGAGCAGGGTTACGCGCACGTTGGCGTTGGCTTTAGTGCCGTGGCCCACAATCTCGGTGCCCACCACGAGCGAAGCCTTCGAGAAGTCGTCGCCATCGAACTGCGAACTGAGTGCCACATCGGCGAGTTGCACCTTAGGCGTTGCTACGAGGTAAACGTCGCGATAGATACCGCTCAGGCGGAACATATCTTGGTCCTCGAGGTAGCTGCCATCGCTCCAGCGATACACTTCTACTGCAATGGTGTTGACGCCTGGCTTCACATAGCGAGTGATGTCGAAACGAGCATCGTTGGTGCTGTTTTGGCTATATCCCACGCGCTTGCCGTTGACCCAAACGTAGAATGCGCTATACACGCCGTTGAAGTGGACAAACACTTCCTTGCCTTTCCATTGGGCAGGCATAGTGAATTGGCGCACATACGAGCCCACGGCGTTTGGTTCGTCAACTATGGTGTAGCCGTTCTGTGGTTCGATAAATGGCGGGTTGTTATGGATAGGATACACCACATTGGTGTAGATAGGGGTGCCGTAGCCGAGCATTTCCCAGCAACTTGGCACATCGATTTCATCCCAGAGGCTGGTGTCGAAATTAGTGGCATAGAACTTCGCTGGGCGCTTTTCGGGACTTGGCGACCAATGGAACTTCCACTTGCCGTTGAGGCTCATGGTGCGGCTCGAATTGGCGTTAATCCACGGTTTGGCAAACGAGGCATCGCTGCGCATCTCTTCCACGCTTGCAAATGGGGTGAAAGTGCTGCGATAGGGCAGTTTGTTGATGCCTATGATGTTTTGGTTTTCCCAATCGTTGTTGCTCTGTGTTTTGAAGGTTATAGCGTTGATTTTCACTGAGCATTTTTTGATAATCCACTTCTGGCGGTCGCTGTCGTTGGGTTTGAGTTGGTAGATTGGTTCGCCAAATTGGGCTGCGTCGCGGTAGCCGAATCGCATGTTGGTGGCTTTGCTGGTGATGGTGTAGGTGTCGGTGCCCACGCGCTCCACTATCCAATGCTGGTTTAGGTTTTCGCGCTCATAGCCCCACTGAATTACGGGTTGCTCGGCAAATCCGTCGGCATTGTCGATAGCCATGCCCGACACGGCGCTAACTATGTTATACACATTGTCGCCTACTTTCAGAAATTGCCACGCCTGCGATGTCTTATTGGCTTGGCTGTGAGCCAAAAAGATGCCGCTATCGATGCTTGTGCTGCCTTGATTATCTACTGCAAGGCCGTTGGTGCTAAAGATTGAGTAAGTCTGCTTCGGGTCGAACTCTTGTGCCTGCATATTCAAGCACAAGAGCAAAAGGTTGCATAATGCTAATGAGATTCTACGCATAGGGGTATAATTTTATTTGATAAAAAGGCTATAATGTTATGTTAATTG
>CALZAF010000146.1 GCA_945612775.1 uncultured bacterium
CAACATACAAGCAATTACCGCATATCTGCCGCTAAACTAAATTTTGGCGTTAATAATGAGAGTTTTTCGCCATTAATTCACTACTTTTGTAATAATTTTCTGCGTTGCGCACACACGCGCGCATCAGCATTGATTTTATTCACTTTTATTAATTATTATCGACTAAGAAAAATGGGTAAAGTATTGATTATCGGTTGCGGAGGCGTGGGTACCGTTGTGGCTCACAAATGCGCTCAAAATCCCGACGTTTTCAACGAAATCGTCATCGCGTCTCGCACCAAAAGCAAATGCGACGCCGTAGCGAAAGCAATTGGCGCTCCTAACATCACCACCGACTCGGTAGATGCAGATAGCGTTCCTCAACTCGTGGAACTCTTCAAGAAGCACCGCCCTGACATCGTTATCAACGTGGCGCTCCCTTATCAGGACTTGACTATCATGGACGCTTGCTTGGAATGTGGCGTTAACTACCTCGACACCGCTAACTACGAACCTCGCGACGAGGCTCACTTCGAATATAGCTGGCAATGGGCTTACCGCGAACGTTTCGAAAAGGCTGGCCTTACTGCTATCCTCGGCTGCGGTTTCGACCCGGGCGTGACAAGCGTTTATACTGCCTACGCCGCTAAGCACCACTTCAAGGAAATCCAATACCTCGACATCGTGGACTGCAACGCCGGAAACCACCACAAGGCATTCGCCACTAACTTCAACCCTGAAATCAATATCCGCGAGATTACTCAAAAGGGTCTCTACTGGGAAAATGGTCAATGGGTGGAAACCGAACCGCTCGAAATTCACCAGCCTCTCACCTATCCTGAAATCGGTCCTCGCGAAAGCTACTTGCTTCACCACGAGGAGATTGAAAGCTTGGTGCTAAACTATCCTACCATCAAGCGCGCTCGCTTCTGGATGACTTTCGGTCAGCAATATCTCACTTACCTCGATTGCATCCAAAACCTCGGCATGAGCCGCATCGACGAAATCGAATACTCGGCTCCACTTGCCGACAACCCCGACAAGACTGTCAAGGTGAAGATTGTGCCTCTACAATTCCTCAAGGCTGTGTTGCCTAATCCTCAAGACCTCGGCTCGAACTACGACGGTCAGACAAGCATCGGCTGCCGCATTCGCGGTATCGGCAACGATGGCAAGGAACTCACCTACTATATCTACAACAACTGCTCGCACGAGGCTGCATACAAGGAAACTGGCATGCAGGGCGTTAGCTACACCACTGGTGTGCCTGCTATGACTGGTGCAATGATGTTCTTGAAGGGCATCTGGAACAAGCCGGGCGTGCACAATGTTGAAGAATTCGACCCAGACCCATTCCTCGACGTGCTCAACAAGCAGGGTCTCCCTTGGCACGAAGTATTCAACTGCGACCTCGAACTATAGGATTTTACCTATCTATAACACGCTAAAAAAGCGGCATCGGGATTTGCATCTCGGTGCCGCTTTGTCATTTTCATGATGCGCTCACGCCGTGGCCATCATGCTGGCTGCCACTTGCAGCGTACTGGCGATACTATGGCTTCTTCCTTCTTCAAGGCTGCAAATGCCTTATCTACTTCCTTACGGTCGATGCCTGTAATCTTTGCTACTTCGCCTGCCGATACTGGTTTGCCGGCTTCGCGCATTGCGTTCAATACTTGTTCTTTTGTTTCCATTTCTCTGAACTTTTATTGGTTAATAATATAGTGATTTTTCTCTTTGTTATAAATGCTTTTCACTTGATTTTCGTTCAACGGAGCGCCATAAATGCGCATCGAGCCTATCTGCATATCGGCAAATCGGCTGAAGGGCATCTCGGCGTTGCGCCCGAGGTTCCACGGCACTTCGGTGGCGGCTATTGTGCCGCTCACAGCTATCTGCTGCACTTTTTCGCCGTCGATATATAGTGTGAGCATATCGTCTGTGCCCACGCCCACCACTTGATGCCATGCGCCGAACCACTCGTCGGGCAACGCCACTTCGCATATGCCGCGACCCCATCCGCCGGCAAAAAACGCCAACTGCTTGCCTTGCAACTTCATCACGGTGTAGTCGCCGTGGCTGAAGAAGTCGGCATAGCCGCGCGGCACTTTCAGGGGCTTTATCCACGCCATCAGTGTCACCGCTCCTGTGCTTTGCATCAGACTGGGCGTGGCGGGAAACTCTATATATGCGCCTTGGGTGGTCTGCACATATCTGTCGGTCCACTGCAGGGGTCCGAAGCCTGTGCCGTGGTTGCCGAAGCCTGATTGGTCGGAGGCCTTGTCCGCTTCATTAAGCGAGGCATCGAGCACGCAGGCGTCGAGCGCCTCGGCGTAGATTTTCACCCTACACTCTTTGTCGAGCACACATATTGTGGCAAATCCGCCATCGCGAGCAACAAATCTACTCCGATAGGTGGCTTCTTCGCCTGGCTGCAGATTAATATCAATCTTGGCTATCGCTCTATCATTGAGCAAAATAGGTTCTGCACCTGCATACGCCTTTCCGCTTATATTCTTCACCGTCACACGCACCTCTGCATGGGCATCTTTTGCTATTAATGCCGGTGCATCGAGCAGTTTGCAGCGCAGTGCTTTGGCATCTTTTGATGCTCTTTTCACCTTGAAGGTCATATTTGTTCCTTCCACTTGCACGCGATGCTTTCCTTCGGCATAAAGGGCAAAAGTTATGGTGTCGCTAATGCTCGAGTTGCTTGCTACGGTGGTCAATTTCTCTGCCAAAACTTTCTCGCCCTCAACTATTTGCACCAGTTTTGCGCCAATCTCACCATTATTGGTGGCTGTGTAGGCTATGGCTATCTGTTCATCGGGTTTAACCGATTTTTTCGGCTGTCGGGCGAGTTTTATCGCTATTTGGGGCGCTTCGGTGGTCAGAGAATATGGGCGTCGGCTGATTTCATTCGCCGGACGGGTCCAATCGTAGCATATTTCGCCGCCTTCCATCATCTCGGCGTGGTTCACGCACCACCCTTGCCACGATTTGCCGCCTACGCTCACACTTGGCATCTGCAATTCATTTTCTTCGCCTTTTCGGCTGATAGTTAACGTCTTGCCTGATTCTAGATGCAGCACTGCCTTATCGAAAATCGTTGGCAGTAGCACATATTCGCCTGTTCCGGGACAAGCTGGCATCAGTCCGAGCGCTGCCATAGCCCACCAACTCGACATTGCTCCGAGGTCGTCGTTGCCGGGTATGCCGCCGGGGGTGTTGCGGTAGCTTTCGCGCATCACTTTGCGGGCATAGTGCATAGCGAGGTCGGGGCGGTCGGCGCTCACAAATAACGTGGGATAATGCAGCACTGGCTCGTTGTCGAACACTATCTCGCCGCGATCAAATCCTTCCTGCAATCGCTGCGCGAATCTATCGGCGCCTCCATGCAGATTCATCAGGTCGTTCACATCATGTGGTGCAAAATAGGCGGCTGTCCACTTGGTGCTCTCCTGAAAACCGAGTTCGCCGCTGTTTCTATACACTCGATTACCGCTCCGCGGAAGCAAAAACATCGTTGCAGGGTCCCACAGATTGCGATAATTATTCGCACCTCGCAGCCATCGCTTCACTTGCTCGGGGCGACTCGCCTTTTGTGCTATCTGGCTCATCACCCAGTGATCGTAGGCGAGTTCGGCTGTTATGCTCACCGATTGCGCATGGCTGGCATCGATATAGCCTTGTGTATCAAATTCTTGCAATTTTCGCCGCTGCAGATATCGCTCATACGAATTTGCTGCCGCTTCATATATCTGACTGATGGTCAGGTCGGTAGCCGACTTCATATATGAGTCGAGCAGTATGGCTATCACATGGTGCCCGGTCATCGGACCTTCGCGGAGCGTCCCTCGGCGCTGATATTCTTCATATAGGCTCTGCGTCATCGCTCGTTGTCGCTCTGGCTTAATCAGCGACATCAGCGGATGCAGTGTCCTGAAGGTGTCCCAAGCCGAAAAACCCTCATAGCGTGGTGTCTCTCCCACGTCTGCCACATTGCGCGGCATGAGCATCGAGTGATAGAGTGCGGTGTAGAACATGGTCTTGAGGTCGGCGTCGGCGGTTTCCACATCCACGCACTCCAATTCGTGACTCCAACGCTGATAGGCGGCGCGGCGCACTGCCTCGAAATCGCCTCCACAGAGTTCGGCTGCGCCGTTGCGCTCGCTGCTCTGCTGGTCGCGCTGTGAACACATCACTTCCATCGTGAGTGGCTTACATTCTGCGAAATGCAGGAAAATGGTGTCGCCGGAATGGCAAAATCCTAAGAATTCTTGCGAAAAACGCATCACGGCATTATGGCGCTTGCCTGTAACGGTGCGGCGGTCGGCTATCTTGAGTCCGCGGTCCACTATCGCCACAGTGGTGGTGGGGCTCATGGTGGTGTATCGCAGCATGCCTGAGTGTGGCGCTGCGGTCATCTCTGCCATATCGCCGTCGGCAAACTGCACGGAGTAGTAGCCGGGCTGGGCAAATTCATTAAGATGCGAGTATTTGCGACCTTCATAGCCGCGTGGAATCGAATCTACCGTGCCGCGCACAAAGGCGACTTTCATACCTCCGCTCGACCCGTTGGGATAGCCGCTGGCATGGTCGAATAGGCTGAAATGCAGCACGCGGTCGTCGCGATAATAGTAGCCGCGTTCATCGGGTCGAATGCTGGTCTCGGGAGTGATTTGCACCATGCCCCATGGCGATACAGCTCCGGGATATGTGCCTCCGTAGTTGCCCCACATAGTGGGCGCATCGCTCAGGTCGGTGCCTATCATAGGATTCACCCAACGGGCGTTGTCGCGCGCCTGCATGCCGACGCTTGCCGCCAGCAGCATCAGCAACAGCATCGCCACACGAACTTTCTCTATGTTTTTATTCCGATTCATGCCACAAATTTACTCAAACTGGCGCAAACGGGCAACCATTACGTGCATTTACTGCTGCCATTTTGCTCGCTAAAGCGAACACCATAACGTTACCAAAAACGGCACACTGAAGTCGGTGATAAATCCGTGAAAAATCGACACCACCACCATTTCTTTGCCTGAAACGCGGGTTATAACGGGCAATGTGGTGTCCATAGTGGTAGCTCCACCTGCCGAGATGGCTGCCAATCGGCCGAACCACCGCACAAGTAGCGGCGCCATTAGCAGAGTGATGATTTCGCGCACTATGTTCGACAGTAGCGCCACAGTGCCGAGTTCGGCACCGCGGTATTCGGTGATAAAAATGCTCGACAGTGAGTAGTATCCCATCCCCGACCCCACTGCGAGGCAGTCGGTAAGGCTGCGATGGGGCAACACTGCGCTCACTATCGCTGATCCTGCCAAGGTGCCCAATATAGTGAGCACTGGCAGCAATGCAAGGCGTGGATTGAGTGCCGCAAATCGGCGAATGGTGCTGGGGTCGCTGCCTATGCTTATGCCCACAGCTGTCATCAGCGCCGCAAGGGCATAATAGCCTATATCGCTGCTCTCGGGCTGCATGTTCACTATGCCCGTCAAACTTATCACCACTCCAATCACAAAAAACGCCACTATCACCGCGCTAGCTTTAAGTGCCGATATCGTGTCGGCGGCATCGATGACATCAGTTGGGGTTGAATGGGCATCACTTCGTGCCGCATCGCTTTTGGTCACCACATTCCACAGCACTTTGGCGGCTACCACGCTGCCAAGCGTGGCTGCCACAGCAAGCAGCACCGACTCGCCTCCAAGCGTAAGCAAGCTCTCCACTATGCAGCGATTCGACCCCACCTCTATGCCGAGAACAAGCAAGAGAACCCATATAAGCAAGGTGATTACATGCTTCACCCAACCCATAGGCACCTTGCGGCACGCATAGCCCATAGCCATGCCGCTCAGCATCATCAATATTATGGTAAACATAGGCAATTATCGTGATTAGTTGGTAAAACTCTCCACACCTCGTGGAAATCTGTGTTTAATCCCGGGGCGGGGATATATGAAAAAAGCCCCGGGCTTTTCAGTCCGGGGCTCAGGGGGCGGTTACCTACTCTCCCACTT
>CALZAF010000147.1 GCA_945612775.1 uncultured bacterium
TGCCGATTCGCTGAAAAAATCGGGGCGTTGGTTGAAAATTTTTGCCGATTGGGCGGAGCGTGGATAATTTCGCAACATCGAAAACAGACAAGTAATAATATACAGATTATGAGAAGTATTAAGACGTATTTAGCAATCGTTGTTGTAGCGGCTATGGGCATTACCCAGCAGGCTGGCGCTAAGAGCTGGACTCTGAATGAATGCATCGATTATGCCCTCGCCAACAACATTACACTAAAAAAGAATGTACTTCAGCAGCGAAGCGCTCTCGAGGACGTGAAGCAGGCGCAAGCAGCGCTTATGCCTTCGCTCTCGGCAAGTACATCGCAAAATGTGGGCTATACGCCATGGCCGCAAGAGGGGCAGTTTGTGGTGAACGGCGACCAAGTGGAAACGCGTTCCGACAAGGCTTCCTACAACGGCTCGTATGGCTTCAACACGAGCTGGACGGTGTGGAACGGCAACCAAAACCGCAATCAGGTGAAACTCAACAAACTCGCCGCCCAGCAAGCCGAACTCGACTCGGCTGAGACTGCCAATTTGCTCAAAGAGCAGATTGCGCAACTCTATGTGCAGATTCTCTATTCTGCCGAGGCTATCAGTGTGAATAAGGAGAGCCTTGCCACAAGTCAGCAAAACGAGAACCGCGGCAAAGAGATGGTGGAAGTGGGCAGCTTGAGCCGTGCCGACTTGGCTCAACTCAGTGCTCAACGCGCTCAGGACGAATACAACATCGTGCAAGCCGAGAGCAACCTCAACAACTACAAACGCCAACTCAAGCAACTGCTGCAAATCACTTCGGCTGAGCCTTTCGACGTGGAAATCCCCAACACTACCGACGCTATGGCGCTGGCGCTTATCCCTACGGTGGCCGACACATACGCCGCTGCGCTCGAATCGCGCCCCGAAATTAAAAACGCCTTGCTCGGCATCGAAAGCAGCGAACTCTCGAAGAAGATAGCCCAAGCAGGACGCTTGCCATCAATCAACCTCAACGCAAGTGCTATGACCAACACTTCGACGATGAACAGCAACTCGTTCGGCACTCAGATTAAGAACAACTTCAACATCGGTGCCGGCGTGTCGGTGAGCATACCTATCTTCGATAACCGAAAGACCAAAACCGCCGTCAATAAAGCCAATATTCAACAACTCAACTATGAGCTCGATTTGCAGCAAGAGCAGACTACGCTCTTCTCCGACATCGAAAACTATTGGCTACAGGCTGTGAACAACCAAAACCAGTTTAAGAGTGCGCAAACTGCCACCAACAGTGCCCAGATGAGCTACGACCTGCTCAGCGAGCAATTCCGTCTGGGGCTGAAAAACATAGTGGAACTCATGACCGGCAAGGACAACCTACTCACTGCCAAGCAAAACGAACTCCAGAGCAAATATCTGGCTATCCTCAACATTCAGATGCTCAAATTCTACGGTAGCGGCAATCTGGATATGTAATTCGCATTATCATCAACTAAAAAAATATCATTACAAACATATTAACTCTAACCTACAATGAAAAGAATAAGCAAAATATGGTGGATAGTGATAGTGCTGATAGTAGGCACTGCGGTATTCTTCCTTTTCTCGGGCAATAAGAAGAAAGAGGAAGTGAGCTTCGTGACCGAACAGGCACAAAAAGCCAACATCAGCCAAAGCGTTACCGCTACGGGAACCATCGAACCTGTAACTTCGGTGACTGTGGGCACGCAGGTGTCGGGTATCGTGAGCCACCTCTTCGTAGATTACAATAGCGAAGTGAAAAAGGGTCAAGTGATAGCCGAACTCGACAAGACCAACCTTATTAGCTCGCTCAAAACTGCCCAAGCTAATAAGCAGAGCGTGCAAAGCAACCTCAATTACCAAAAAGCCAACTATGAGCGCTATAAGACCCTCTACGACAAGGGATTAATCAGCGCCTCGGAATACGAAACCGCTCAACTTTCTTACCAGCAAGCCCGCGAACAGCTTGCCCAGGCGCAAGAAGAGGTGCAGCGCGCGCAGACCAACCTCGGCTACGCCACCATCACCTCGCCTATCGATGGCATCGTGCTCTCGAAGGCTGTGGAAGAGGGTCAGACTGTGGCTGCAAGCTTCTCTACTCCTGAACTCTTCACCATTGCACAGGACTTGACCAACATGCAGGTGGTAGCCGACGTTGACGAAGCCGATATAGGCGAAGTACGCGAGGGAAATCGCGTCACTTTCACAGTTGACGCCTATCCTAACGATGTGTTCGACGGCAAAGTGACTCAAGTGCGCCAAGAAGCCACTACCACCAACAATGTGGTTACCTACGAGGTGGTAATCAGCGCTCCTAACGCCGAATTGAAGCTAAAACCGGGTTTGACAGCCAATGTAACCATCTTCACCAGCGAACTCAATGACGTGCTGAGCGTGCCTACCAAGGCGCTGCGCTACACTCCCGAAAAGGAAACCGTGGGCGGCCGCAACATCGCCGATGTCAACGCCAAGCACAAGGTTTGGACGGTGGAAGGCAACACCATCAAGGCTATTGCCATCGAGACTGGCGAAAGCGACGGCACCAACACCCAGATTATCTCGGGCATCGCCGAGGGTCAGCAGGTGATTACAGGCGTGAGAAGTTCTTCAGCCGACGATATGGCTGGCTCTGAAGGTCCAGCCGAGAGCAGCCCATTCGCTCCAGGCCCTCCGGGACGTAAGAAATAACACTAAACACTTCTATATACTGGGAAATCCCTCTCTCCTCTATTTTTTAACACCCCTCGGGGCTAACAAATATCCCAAAATCTCAATTACGAACTCTCTTATGCAAGAAAATAAAGTAGTTATAGAACTTCAGAATGTGAAGCGCGACTTTGTGGTGGGCGAAGAGACCGTGCACGCGCTCAAAGGCGTATCGTTCAAGATTCACGAGGGCGAGTTTGTCACCATCATGGGTAAGTCGGGATCGGGTAAATCTACCCTGCTCAACCAACTCGGCTGCCTCGACACCCCTACAAGCGGCGAATACCTGCTCGATGGCGTGGCAGTGCGCACTATGTCGAAATCGCAACGCGCCGTTCTGCGCAATCGCAAGATTGGGTTCATCTTTCAGAGCTACAATCTTCTGCCCAAGACCACAAGCGTGGAAAATGTGGAATTGCCGCTGATGTATAACCGCAACGTGGGTTCGAAGGAACGCACCGAGCGCGCCATCCGCGCCCTCGAAGCCGTGGGACTCGGCGAACGACTCTACCACAAGTCGAATCAGATGTCGGGCGGACAGATGCAGCGTGTAGCGATAGCCCGCGCACTTGTCAACGACCCTGCGGTGATTCTCGCCGACGAAGCTACCGGTAACCTCGACACCCGCACCTCGTTTGAGATTCTGGTGCTTTTCCAGAAACTCCATGCCGAGGGCCGCACCATTATCTTCGTTACTCACAACCCCGACATAGCACACTACTCGAGCCGAAACATCGAGCTGCGCGACGGCAAAGTGATTAGCGACACCACCAACCTCAATATCCAGAGTGCCGCCGAGGCTTTGGCTGCACTTCCTAAGTCGGACGATTAAAAAGAGTAAGTTATGAATTTCAGCAATCTATTCAAGATAGCCCTTCGCGCCGTGATGGCAAACAAGATGCGCTCGTTTCTTACCGCTCTGGGCATTATCATAGGTGTGGCTTCGGTCATCACTATGCTTGCCATCGGACAGGGCTCGAAGCGTAGCATTCAAGCCAACATCGCCGAAATGGGCTCCAATATGATAATGATTCACCCGGGTGCCGATATGCGCGGCGGCGTGCGCCAAGATCCTTCGGCTATGCAGACGCTCAAACTTGCCGACTACGAGGCGCTACGCAACGAGTGTACCTACATCAAGGCCATCAGCCCTAATGTTACCAGCAGCGGACAATGGGTGAATGGCAACAACAACACCCAATCGACCATCTACGGCGTCTCGCCCGACTACCTCGAGATTCGCCAACTCACCGTGGAGGACGGCGTGATGTTCGGCGACGCCGACATCAAGAGCAGCGCCAAAGTGTGCGTGGTGGGTGTGACCGTAGCCAACTACCTGTTTCCTAACGGCGAAGACCCCGTAGGCAAGGTGGTGCGTTTCGGTTCGATACCGTTCCGCATAGTGGGCGTGCTCAAGAAAAAAGGCTACAACAGCATGGGTATGGACCAGGACGACTTGGTGCTTGCGCCCTACACCACCGTGATGAAGCGCATCTTGGCACAGACTTGGCTCGGCAACATCAACTGCTCGGCTATCACCGAGGACGTGACCGAAAAAGCCACCGAGGAAATTACCGCCATACTGCGCCGCAACCACAAACTCAAGGACGCCACCGACACCACACCTGCCGACGATGACGACTTCAACATCCGCTCGCAGGAGGAACTATCGTCGATGATGAGTTCTACCACCGATATGCTCACCATTCTGCTGGGCGCAGTGGCAGGCATCTCGCTGATAGTGGGCGGTATAGGCATTATGAACATCATGTATGTGAGCGTCACCGAACGCACCCGCGAGATAGGCTTGCGCATGAGCGTGGGCGCTCGAGGCATCGACATCCTCAACCAATTCCTCATCGAAGCCATCATGCTTAGCGTTACCGGCGGCATTATAGGCGTTCTGCTGGGCATAGGGGCAAGTTTTGCGGTCAATTCCATAGCCCACTGGCCCATCTTCATTCAGCCGTGGAGCATTGTGATGAGTTTTGCCGTCTGCACACTCACAGGCGTGTTCTTCGGGTGGTATCCAGCCAAGAAGGCTGCCCTACTCGACCCTATCGAAGCTATTCGTTACGAATAAACATTTTTTCCCAACCTGTGTCGTGCCTCTTCCCACCGTTTGAGTCGCGGCACAGGCAATATTTTTGCATCATTCTCGTTGATTAAAATGAAGATTATGAAGATTTTTGCACGACATAAAGAGTGGATGATGTACTTCGGATTCTGGATTGTGATGCTCTTCGCTCCGGTATTCGCCATCTATATGCATGTGCAAAACAACGACGAACTCACCTTTCAATGGCGCGACATCTGGCCCATATGGACGTCATTCACCGTCTATCTGGTGCTGTTTGTGGTCCACAACATCTGGGTGGCACCGCTGCTAGTGCATAAAAATCGCACTCGCCATTATGTGGCTTGGGCGTTTGCCTTGGTTCTGGCGTTTGCTGGCATTCAGCAGACTTCGCGCTGCATTTTCGACAGGCATCGTCAGCGCATCGAGAAGATGGCTGGCAAGCACCACAACCAGATGCGCCGCCACGACCCCCCATTGGTGGCTATTGGCGAACGCGATGTTATCGCTTATGCCTTCCTGGTGCTGCTTTTCGGCATGAATCTGGGCATTAAATACTACTTCAAGAACGAGGACGACCAGCTGGTGATGGCTAAACTCGAGAAAAAGACCGTGGAACAGCAATTGGAGTATCTGAAGTATCAGATCAATCCTCACTTCTTGATGAATACCCTCAATAATATCCACACGCTCATCGACATCGACCAAGAACGCGCCAAGGAGACGGTCATCGAACTATCGAAAATGATGCGCTTTGTGCTCTATGAGGGCAACAAGACACTCGTTTCGCTACGCGACGAGGTGGCGTTTCTCAACAATTACATACGCCTGATGCGCCTGCGATTTACCGACGACCTCGAGGTGAGCACCCTTATCCCCGACAATCTGCCGGGCAAGATGATTCCACCGCTGCTGCTCATAACATTTGTGGAAAACGCCTTTAAGCACGGCGTGAGCTATCGGCACAAGAGTTTTATCAGCATCTCGCTGCATATCGATGAGCACGACATGATATTCTGCTGCAAGAACAGCCACCACAGCGACGAGTCGCAAAGCAAGGGCGGCGTGGGTCTGCGCAACGTGCAGCAGCGCCTCAATCTGCTATATGGCGAAACCTACGACCTCGCCATCGATAGCGAGCAAAACACCTATTCTGTGCGGCTACGATTGCCATTGCGGCAGCAGC
>CALZAF010000148.1 GCA_945612775.1 uncultured bacterium
TCCTTCTTGACGAGTAGGGCGCTGGCTTCGTAGAGGATGTAGAGAGGCAGGAATACGGCAATCATCGAGAATGGGTCGCTTGGGGTGATGATAGCGGCAAGCATTAACAGCACAACCACGGCGTGGCGGCGGTATCTGCCGAAGAAGCTGCGGCGGATGATGCCGAGTTTCGACAGCGCCATAGAGAGCAATGGCAGTTCGAACACAATGCCCATAGTGAAGATGAGCGAAAGGAAAGTGTCGATATAGCTGTCGAGCGATATTTGGTTGGGGATTAGTTCGCTAATCTGATATGTGGCGAAGAATCGGAGCGAGAATGGGAACACGATGTAGTATCCCACGGCGATGCCGAGGAAGAAAAGCAGATTGCCCACCACAAATACGGTGCGGGCGTTGCGCTTCTCGTTTTCGTAGAGCGCAGGGCTAACGAACTGCCACAAGAAAAATACCACGATGGGGAATGACAGCACAGCTGCAAGCCAAAATGAGGTTGACATGTGCACGAAGAACTGCGATGCCAGTTGAATGTTGATGAGTTCGACATGGAAGTCGATAGAAGAGAGTGAGCCGAGTCCCGGCACGCAGCTGGCAATGGCGGTGAGCCAACGATAGAGAACAAAATCACCGTTGCAAGGCGCAAGGATAATGCCGTCGAAAATCTTGGGCATGAACACGAAGAGCACTATGGTGGCAGTGATGAGAATGCCACCAATCTTAAATAGGGTCACGCGCAAATCTTCGAGGTGATCCCAGAACGACATTTCGGTAAGTTGTTCGTTTTCCTCTTCCAAAATGTATTATCCTTGATTATGGGGTTAGTAACAGCCAGCGATTGAGCTGATTTACTTCTGTTCAGCGTCTTTGCGGTCTTGATCGATAGGTTTTTCTATTTCGCTCTTCACGTCGTCCATGCCTTCCTTGAAGCTGCGTATGCCTTTACCGATGCCGCGCATGAGTTCAGGAATCTTTTTGCCGCCGAAAAGCAGGAGCACAATGATGGCGATAATAATAACCTCTTGAGTGCCAATAAAGCCTAAAATTGCAAGCATATTAGTCATATATATAATGTGTATTTAGTGTTCAATAATTAGTTTATATCAATGCAAAGGTAATATTTTTAGGTGTAAAAACAACTATAATCAGACAATTTTTAGTAACTTTGCACGCTGAAACGCAAAGTATAAAAAAATTAAGATAAAAAAGATGAAAGCATTTGTATTCCCAGGTCAAGGCGCTCAGTTCGTAGGAATGGGTAAGGACCTATACGAGAACAACGCCGAAGCTCGTGAAATGTTTGAAAAGGCAAATGAAATTTTAGGTTTCAGAATCACCGATTTGATGTTTGAAGGCACACCAGAAGATCTAAAGCAAACCAAGGTAACACAGCCTGCAGTTTTCTTGCACTCAGTGATATTGGCAAAGACTTTAGGCGCAGAATTCCAGCCTGATATGGTGGCAGGCCACTCACTCGGTGAATTTTCGGCGCTTGTAGCAGCAGGAGCAATGTCGTTTGAGGACGGTTTGAAGCTCGTGTCGCAACGTGCTCAAGCAATGCAAAAGGCATGCGAAGTGGCTCCATCTACTATGGCAGCTATTATCGGTTTGCCCGACGAAAAGATTGAAGAAGTATGTGCAGAAATCAATAAGGAAGGTTATGTAGTGGTTCCAGCCAACTACAACAATCCTGGTCAGCTCGTAATCTCGGGTAATGTAGAAGCAGTGCAAGCAGCTTGCGAAAAGCTCAAGGAAGCAGGAGCAAAGCGTGCATTGGTATTGCCAGTGGGCGGTGCATTCCACTCACCACTTATGCAGCCAGCTAAGGATGAACTTCAGGCAGCTATCGAAGCTACCGAGTTCAGCACTCCAAAGTGCCCAGTTTATCAGAACGTAGATGCAAAGGCACACACTTGCCCAAGCGAAATCAAGGCAAATCTCATAGCACAGCTCACAGCTCCAGTGAAGTGGACCTACGAAGTGCAAAACATGATTGCTGACGGTGCAACCGAATTCACAGAATGTGGTCCAGGTAAGGCACTTCAAGGCATGATTTCGAAGATTAGCCGTGATGTTACCATTGCTGGCATCCAGTAATCGGAGGAATATAGTTTTATAATTAATATTGTGGCGCAGACCGTGATTTTTTACGATGTCTGCGCTATTTTTTTGTATAAAACCGATTAGATTTGTGCCGATAAATCGGCGGTAAGCACGCTTTTAACTTTTATTAACTATATTCAGCGTGATAATATAGGATAAATTGCGTCTAATGGATAAAATTTAAGAAATCCGGCGAGTTGAGACTCGTCAAGAGAAAAATGTTGCATAATAAATAACAAAAGAAATAACTCTAAACTAAACACAAAAATGAAACGATTAAAGAGAGTGATGCTCATGGCATTGGTGGCTGTGGGCGTATTCCAGAGCAATGTGATGGCACAGATGAGCACTGCAGTGCCAGTAGATACAGCAGTGCGCATAGGTAAATTGCCAAACGGATTGACTTACTACATCCGTCACAACGAATATCCTAAGGGTCAAGCCGAATTTTATATCGCCCAGAAGGTGGGTTCGATAGTAGAGAACGACAACCAGCGCGGTTTGGCTCACTTCTTGGAGCACATGTGCTTCAATGGCACAAAGACATTTAAGGGCAACGATATGCTCACTTGGTGCGAATCGAACGGCATAAAGTTCGGCGCAAACCTGAATGCATATACATCCGTTGACCAAACAGTGTATAACATCTCGAAGGTGCCAACAGCACGCGTAGGCATTCAGGACACCTGCCTTATCATACTCCGCGACTGGGCTGACGGCCTACTTCTCGACGGTGATGAAATCGACTCGGAACGCAAGGTTATCCACGAAGAGTGGCGCATGCGCATGGTGGGACAGATGCGTATCCTCGAGAACCTTCTGCCAGAGCTGTATCCTAATAGCCGCTATGGCTATCGTTTGCCGATAGGCACGATGGATGTGGTGGATAACTTCCCACACCAAGTGCTTCGCGACTACTATGAAACATGGTATCGTCCCGACTTGCAGGGCGTGATAGTGGTAGGCGACATCGACGTTGACCGCATCGAAGGCAAGATTAAGGAACTCTTTGGCGGCATAAAAATGCCGGAGAACGCAAAGCAACGCCAATACTACAGTGTTGACGACAACAAGGAGACTATCTACGCCATCGGCGCCGATAAGGAGCAGACTGCAAGCGTGATGCAGATAATGCTAAAGCATGATGCATATCCCGATTCGTTGAAGCAGGACGTTACATATCTGGCATATAAATATGTGATGAACATGACATCATCGATGATTAATTCGCGCTTGAGCGAGATGACAAAAAAGACCGACTGCCCATTTGCGTATGCATTTGCATCAGATGGCGACTACTTGATAGCAGGCACCAAGGGCGCTATCACATTCACCGTAGTGCCAAAAAACGACGACATCAAGTCGGCTTATAAAGCTATTCTTACCGAAATAGCCCGTGTGAAGCAGCACGGATTCCTGGCAAGCGAATATTTGCGTGCCCGCGACGAATATCTTTCATCGCTCGAGAAAGCCTACAACAACCGCAATCAGCAAGATTCGGGCGACTTAGTAGGTCAGTACACCAATCATTTCTTGAAGGGCGAGCCAGTGCCTGGCATCGAGTATGAGCACCTTATGATGACTATGTTGGCTAAGAACATACCAGTAGAAGCCATCAACCAGAATGTGGTTATGCTGCTGGGCAACGAAAACCGTGCTGTGCTGTGCATGCTTCCTGAAAATGAAAAAGTGGCTGTTCCTGCCAAGGCAGAACTTCAAGCTATCGAAAAAGAAACAGTTGACGCTCAGGTAGAAGCCTTCGTGGATAATGTGAAGACCGAACCTCTCATTGCACAACTTCCAGCAAAGGGTAAGGTGGTGAAAGAAACCGTAAACGAGCGCTTCGGAGCTAAGGAATGGACTCTAAGCAATGGCATCAAGGTGATAGCCAAAAAGACCGACTTCAAGGACGATGAAATCGTGCTCAAGGCAGTGGCACTTGGCGGAACCTCGAAGGTTAGCGAAGCCGATGCCGACAATCTCTCGTTCTTGCCGATAGCAATGTCGCAATGCGGACTCGGATCGTTCAGCGCAAGCGATCTCGAGAAGTATCTTGCCGGCAAGCAAGTGCGCTTGAGCGGAACCCCAGAATACTATGCACGCGACATTGATGGATTTGCTACACCTAAGGATCTAAAGACCCTTATGGAAATGCTCTATATGTCGTTTGTAGATATCAACCTCAATGCTGATGAGTTTGAAGCACTTCGCACCCAGATGATCAGCGTATTGCAAAACCAAGTTAGCAACCCACAATTCGTGTTCCAGACTCGCATACGCAAGGCGCTATATAAGTCGGCTCACGAGCAGATGATAACCATCGAAGGTCTGCAAAATGCTAAGCGTGAACGCGTAGAGCAGATTCTGAAGGACTGCTACAGCAATGCTGCCGAATTCACATTTATCTTCTCGGGTAACTTCGATGAGGCACAACTCAAGGAATATTGCGAACAATATTTGGCATCATTGCCAACCGACACCAAGAAGGTGACTAAGAAGCTGGAATTTGCCGGTTTGAACATCAATCCTGGTAGTTCTACCCAGTCATCAACAATGAAGATGCAGACTCCACAAACCTACGCATCGTTTATCGTGTCGGGCAACGTGCCATTCACAGCCAAGAATGCTCAGATAGCACAAATGGTGTCGCAGATATTGAGCACACGCTTCATCGAGCAAATCCGCGAAAAAGAAGGTGCTACCTACAGCGTATCGACCAAAGGCATAGCTAACTTCTGCTCGGACTTTAATGTGCAGTTCGACACCACCTTCCCTATGAAGCCGGAGAAGAAGGACCGCGTGATAGAAATCGTTACCGGTACATTCAATGACCTCAAGACCAACTGCGGCGACGAAGAATTGACAAAGGTTAAGGAATATTTCAACAAGACATTTGCCGAAGGCCTCCGCATGAACTCATTCTGGACTCAAGTGATGGGCGCTTACACCCTCTCGGGCGTGGATATGGTGGAAAATCACCAAGCTCTTGTAGATGGCATTTCAAAGGCTGATATTCAGAAGTTTATGCAACACTTTATGAAGCAAGGCAACTTCCAAATCTACGTATTAGATCCAGAAAACTAATCGTAGGTTAGCAGAGAACCAGATAATAGTGGCAACGGGCGTCAACTGAGCCAAAAAGCACGGTTGACGCCCGCTTTTTGCCATAAAACGCGGCTAATAATTTGCTGACATGTGGCGAAAGTGGTAAATTTGCAGCGGAAAATTCAAAAAATACATCATTAAACAACTCCCGAAGCTATGCTACAAATCAAAGATACGCTCGTAAGCCTCGACCTTGTGGAACAATTTTTCCTGTGCGACCTCAATAGCTGCCATGGCGAGTGTTGCATCGAAGGCGACGCCGGAGCACCTGTAACCGACGAGGAAGCCGCCATAATAGAACGCATCCTGCCCGAGATATGGGACGAACTGTTGCCACGCGCACAGCAAGAGATTAAGGAAAACGGTGTGAGCTACATCGACGTTGAAGGCGACCGCGTGACATCGATAGTGGATGGCAAGAATTGCGTTTTTACCTGCTACGGCCCCGACGGCATGTGCTACTGCGCCATCGAGAAAGCATATCGCGAGGGTAGAATAGATTTCTATAAGCCCATCTCGTGCCACCTTTATCCGGTGCGCATCAAGCAGTATGCCACCTTTACCGCTGTGAATTATCACCGCTGGAAGATATGCAAGTGCGCCGAAGTGCTTGGCCGCAAAGAAGGCGTTAGAGCCTATCAGTTTCTTAAAGAACCGCTCATTCGCCGCTTCGGCAAGGAGTGGTATGACGAGCTTGTCATCACCTGCGAGGCATATCTCAAGGAGTATGGCGACAAGTGACACA
>CALZAF010000149.1 GCA_945612775.1 uncultured bacterium
GCCTCTTTCTCGAGCTGCTCGAGCGCCTTTGCCTCTGCCTCGGCTATCTCTTTCTCTTTGCTGATGTCCTCGCGCTGATAGTCGTTGTTGCCGTCTTCGCCCACTGTGGCAAGTATCATTTCGCGGAATTCTTGCGAACCATTGATGTGGTTAAGCGCATCTTGCGAAGCTGCCTGATGCGACTCCTTCTTCGAATAGCCTGTGCCCTTACCCACTTCAATTCCACTCAACTCTACCACGGTGTGGAATATCGGATTGTTGTTTTCATCATATTCTGCATCCGAGGTGATGTATTCTACCTTTATGCGGTACTTCTGGCACCACTCTATGAGATGCGATTTAAAGTTGATTTCTGTCTTTGCCACGCTGCGCAGGTCGAAATAGGTGTCGAGTATGCGCTCTTTCACAAATCGATAGCAGCGGTTGTAGCCTCGGTCGAGATACACTGCACCCACAAGCGCTTCGAGCGCATTGCCGAAGATATAGTTGTTGTGGCTCTGCGACTTCTGCGACCAGCGCACCATTCTGGGAAGCCCCAAACTCTCGCCCACGCGATTTAGGCTGTCGCGCTGCACTATCTTTGAGCGCGTTGAGGTCAAGAAGCCCTCGCGGCGCTTGGGAAACTCCCTATACAGCACATCTGCCACCACGCAGTCGAGCACCGAATCGCCCAAAAATTCCAGACGCTCGTTATTGATCCAGCCCTTGCCGTTGCGCGACTTAACCGACATAGACCGGTGTAGAAAGGCTATGCGATAGAGCTCGATATCGTGAGGATAAAAACCCAATATGCTTCGACAGAAAACATAAAGCTCCTTTTCTTTCAAGAAAGGGAGCTTTAATATTGTAAGAATATCCTTAAGCACTGGTGCTAAATTTTATTCTGTGTACTTCTTTACGATAAGGCATGCATTGTGACCGCCAAAACCGAATGTGTTCGACAATGCTACGTTCACTGTGCGCTTTTGTGCTTGGTTGAATGTAAAGTTGATGTTGTAGTCGATGTTTTCGTCGTTGTCGCCGTCAACGTGGTTGATTGTTGGTGGAACGATGTCTTCTTGTACCGACTTCACGCAGAACAATGCTTCGAGAGCACCTGTTGCGCCAAGTAGGTGACCTGTCATCGACTTGGTTGAACTTACATTTAGCTTATATGCATGGTCGCCAAACACTTCCTTGATTGCCTTAATTTCCGATACATCGCCCACTGGGGTTGATGTGCCGTGTGCATTGATGTAGTCCACATCTTCTGGCTTGATGCCTGCATCGTTAAGGGCATTTTCCATTACAAGGCGTGCGCCAAGGCCTTCGGGGTGAGTTGCTGTGATGTGATAAGCATCGGCACTCATACCGCCACCTATTACTTCTGCATAAATCTTTGCACCACGTGCCTTTGCATGCTCGTATTCTTCAAGAATCAATGCTGCCGAACCTTCGCCCATCACGAAGCCATCGCGCGAGCCGCTGAATGGACGCGATGCGGTGGCTGGATCGTCGTTGCGGGTCGAGAGGGCATGCATCGAGTTAAAACCGCCCACACCTGCTGGAAACAATGCTGCTTCAGCGCCTCCGGCTACGATTGCTTCGGCTTGACCTAAGCGAATCATGTTGAACGCGTCAATCAATCCGTTGGTCGATGATGCACATGCCGATACCACGCCATAGTTTGGTCCGTGGAAGCCATATTTCATCGAAATGTGACCTGCGGCAATGTCAGCAATCATCTTCGGAATGAAGAATGGATTGTATTTTGGGCCGTTTTCTTGATGTGTTGCATAATATCCTGCTTCCTCTTCGAATGTGTGCAAACCACCGATACCTGCGCAGAACACTACACCTACGCGTGTCTTATCTACGCCTTCTGCATCAAGGTTGGCATCGCCTACTGCCTGGGTTGCTGCCACCAAGGCATATTGTGCATACAGGTCGAGCGTACGGATTGCCTTGCGGTCGAAATGCTCTGCCGCATTAAAGTCCTTTACCTCGCAGGCGAATTGTGTCTTGAAGAGTGATGCATCAAAATGGGTAAGAGGTCCTGCTCCACTTACTCCTGCCAACGCGTTCGACCATGTGGTCGCTACATCGTTGCCTATAGGAGTAATAGCACCAAGACCTGTTACCACTACTCTTTTTAATTCCATAAAATATCGTTACGGGATATAAAAGATTGTCGTTTCTTACTTGTTTGCTTCGATATAAGCAATTGCGTCACCTACAGTTTGGATAGTTTCAGCCTTTTCGTCTGGAATAGTGATGCCGAATTCCTTTTCAAATTCCATGATAAGTTCTACAGTATCAAGAGAATCTGCACCGAGGTCAGTAGTGAATGCTGCTTCTGGTTTTACTTCTGCTTCGTTTACGCCAAGCTTATCTACGATGATAGCTGTTACTCTTTCTGCAATTTCTGACATAATTCTTAATTTTTAATGTTATAAACTGTTGTAATTATTTTCTTCAATTATAATTTGGCTACAAAGTAACTAATTATTATCCACATATAAAAATTTTCTTGCTCAAAACAGCAGTTTTTGCACAAAATTTTAACTATTGTGCATCTTTTTCTGCCTGTTTTCCCCATTTTTCGCCCAGTTTCATCCCATTTTCGGGCTCTTGCCATTTGTCTTTTCTCCATATTCATTAGGTCGAAAAGTAATATTTTGCCCATCTCCGCTCATGCCCGATTACTGCCGTTTAGCTATATATTATATAATATTGTGGTGCACTACGGAATTTTATCGCATCGCGGGCTCGCTTTTTGAGCAATTTATATTACCTTTGTTTACTATGTGCAATAAGAGATTTTCAATTAAGCTACTATAAAACCATTTTATCATGAATCATCTACGATACGTATCTGTGATTGCCACCATAGCGATAGCGTGCTGCCTCGCCTCGGCTTCTAACCCTTACTCGGAGGAAAAACTCCGCGAATATGCCGCCGCAATGCTTATGGTGGGATTCAAAGCCGATAGCATAACTCCCGACTGCGACGCCGTGCGATATGTGCGTGACCTGCATGTGGGCGGCGTGATTCTTTTCGACGTCGATCTCACCGGAACGCGCGAACTGGGTTCTCGCAACATCACTTCGCGCGAACGCCTGCGCTCGCTCACTTCGCAACTTCAGCACTACGCTGGCGGCAAACTCCTTATTGCTCTCGACCAGGAGGGCGGCCGCGTGGCGCGACTCAAGACTCAATACGGATTCCGCCCAACGGTGAGCCACAGCCATCTGGGCGAGGTGAACCGCCGCGACACTACTATGCACCACGCCGCCATCATGGCTGAAGATTTGGCTTGGGCTGGCGTGAATATGAATATCGCCCCCGACATCGATGTGAATGTCGATCCTAACTGCCCCGTAATAGGCAAGCTGGGCCGCAGCTTCTCTGCCGACTCGGCTGTGGTGGCGCAGAATGCCCGATGGTTTATCGAGGCGCACCACCGCAAGCACGTCACTTGCGCCGTAAAGCACTTCCCAGGGCACGGCAGCAGCGCCGCCGACTCGCACTACGGCTTAACCGACGTCACCGCCACTTGGCAACCCTACGAGATGCACCCCTATCGCTACCTCATCAAGCACAAAATGCTCGACGCTGTGATGACGGCACACATCTTTAACCGCAATATCGACCCCGACTATCCCGCCACACTGTCGCATAAGACTCTCACCGGCGTGCTGCGCAACCAACTGCACTTCGATGGCGTAATCCTAACCGACGATATGTATATGCAGGGCATCGTAGATAACTACGACATCGCCGATGCCATAGTCTTGGCTATCAACGCCGGAGCCGACATTCTCGTTATGGGAAACAACATCACCACCGGCTACGAAAGCAACCGCCCATTTAAAGTGGTAGATATAATAGTAAATGCCGTGAAACAGGGCAAAATACCTGCCTACCGACTCCTCGAATCCTACAACAGAATAAAGAAACTTAAGCGCCGCCTCTAAATTTTCCACTCCATAGAGATTAAACCTTTATTCAAAATTTCAGTCAAAGATTACAAAAGAGAGATTTTGAACAATAATTATTAACTGACGAATTAAAAACATAGCATTATGAAGACTCTATTTCGAAACATTATCCTCGGTTCTTTTATCGCCACAGGAATGATTGTGATTAGTTCATCAGTTTATGCCGACAATCGCAATTCATCTTCTGCTAAGAAAGAAAACACCTCCACCACCACTTCTTCGGTTGCAACCGGCGGCCGCAGAACAGTGAGCGAACCAAATAAAACCAAAGGCAATATCAACCGCCCTGTCACCAACAACAGCGGCAACGCCTCGGCCAACAACTGGCCAAGCGAAAACAAGCCTAACGTCAACAGCAACCGCAATTCGGGCACCACTACATCTCGCCCTGCCGACCTCCGTAAAGGCGAAAATGCTCACGGCGGTGTGATGGACGACAACAAGGGCCATAATCGCTACGACGACAAGAAGGGCAGCAATGGCGGCTACAACGCAGGCGGCAACTATAACCCAAATGCAGGTCAAAACAATGGCTACTACGGCTACAACAACGGCTGGAAATCGCCTGTGGCTCCTCCTGTTCGCACCAACCGCCCTGCCGACTATCGCATAACCACGCCTACTCGTCCTAACGGATACCGGCCTACCTCAGGATGCCCTAACGTCAGCGGCATCTTCGGCATAGCTTTCGGAACGTCTTACTACGAGTCGCTCAATTACCTATACCGCCGCGGTTACGACATCGATGGATACTACGGCAACAAGGTGTACTTGAGAAACGTCAGCGAACTCGGTTTTACATGGCCCGACGCTATTATCAACTACGATAGCCGCGGCTATATGAAGAGCGCCGAACTGCACGCATCCACAAGCTACAACTCTAAGTCTCGCTACACGCGAATCTACAACAATCTTTGCAGAACCTACGGAAAGCCTATACAATACAAAGCCAAGAAAGGCGAATACAAGGCCGTTTGGTACGGTGGAAACTGCCGCGGTTACGTCACTCTCGAATACTACAAGACCCACGGCCGCTACTACACCACCCTCGCTTATAGTTATTGATTTTCACAGGAAATCACTATAAACTGACACAGATTCCAATCCCGGTCGCAACTTCGTTTCTTATTGCTGGTGCGCCCGGGATTGATTTTATCCTCCCTCAAAAACTGCCGAATGGTGTTTTTAATATAATTTAAGTTTATCCTTAGCTCGGAGGATTAAACCAAAAACTCCTTAGGTAGTCTAAAATTACAAAGAGCAAAACAATAATAATATCCACATTTTCAATACTTCAAGCATTATGACACGATTTAATTTTAATAATATAGCTTTAGGTTCGCTGCTAATAGCAGCAATGTCGTTAGCTTCGACTTCAGCCATGGCTCAATCGCGTGGCGAACGCAACGGACGCGGACGAGTAGAATCGTCGCAACGCAGCAGCAATAGCCGCTCGGAATCGGGTCGCACCAGCGAGACTCGCTCAAGCAGCCGCTCTGACAACCGCGCCACTACCATCAACCGCACCGAGACTCGCACCAATCGTGCCGAAGCAAGCAACTGGCCTAAAACCAACCGCAATAACGCTACCGTAAACACCGACCGCGACAACCGCCGCGACCAAAATGCTTCGCAATCGCGCCGCAACGGCATAGGCCGCACTTTCGAATCTCGCCACGAGGGCGTAAGCAACAATAATAACGGAGGCGGCAACCACAATGGCAATAACAACGGTGGATATCGTCCAGGAAATAACAATGGCAACCACAATGGTAACCATAACGGCAACAATGGCAATAACAACGGTGGATATCGCCCAGGAAATAACAATGGCAACCACAATGGTAACCATAACGGCAACAACGG
>CALZAF010000150.1 GCA_945612775.1 uncultured bacterium
CGCTTCGCTCCCTCTGTGTGGTGCTAACCATAAATCAACGTCTCCGACGTTGTGCAGCGGTATCGCTGTTAGATAACCCCATCTGGTAAATCTGTTAGATCTGCGTGAGATTAAATTAATCATCCGTGTGAGATTAAAACGCGGATTTGCTCAATGCCGCGGAGTTAATCTATGAAATTTATGTCAATGCTACAAATTGGAGTGTGATGTTTTCGGGGATGTAGAGGGGTGAATGTCGGGGATTTTCGCTAAATTTGCAGAATAGCGAATAATAATAACAAAAGAATGGAAAAATTGGAATTGAAAATAGCAAGTCTCGATACTATCGAGCAGACAGCAGAGCAGTTTGTGGATGCAATGGGCGATTTTAGCGTTTTTGCTTTCTATGGCGAGATGGGCGCAGGTAAGACTACGTTTATCAATGCCATCTGCCGAGTGCTTGGCGTGGAGGATGTGACTAACTCGCCATCGTTCTCGATTATCAATGAGTATCGCAGCGAAACTACGGCTGAACTTATCTATCACTTCGATTGTTATCGATTGGAGGATGAGCGCGAGGCAGAGGACATAGGCGTGGAAGATTACTTTGAGAGTGGCGCTATATGCCTGATAGAGTGGCCAGAACGCATAGATAACCTCTTGCCCGACCATACGGTGCGTGTGGACATCAAGGAAGATGAAGATGGCACTCGCAGCATAACTCTCACTTTCCCTGAATAATAGCGCAACGGTATGCCTCGATATATTTTAGTACACGAAACGGCATCTACCAATAGTTATGCTTCGCGCATGGCGGCTATGCTGCCCTCGGGGACGGTGATACACACTCCGCGGCAGACGGCGGGCCGCGGTCAGCGAGGCAACTCGTGGGAGATGGGGCCGGATAAGAATCTGGCATTTACCTATCTGCTAAAGAATCCTGCTGTGGCGCCTGCCAAGCAGTTCTACATCAGCGAAGCGGCGTCGCTTGCCATAGTGGATGCGCTGAGTGTGGTGTTGCCGGGCGTGACCATCAAGTGGCCCAATGACATATATTATGGCGACCGAAAATTGGCGGGAATACTCATTGAGCACTCGCTTACCAGCCGACAGATAAGTCAGACGCTTATAGGCATAGGGCTTAACGTGAATCAGCAGCGATTCGTGAGCGATGCACCTAATCCGGTGAGCCTGTGGCAGATAACTGGCGAAGAATACGACCTGACAGAGCTGCTTCACGGCATTTGCAACCGCATAGAGCAATATACGGAGTTTGATCAGTATGGCGAATCCGACTTTGCTCATCTGCATAGCCGATATATGAGTCATCTCTATCGCAACGATGGTGCAATGCACCGATTCGCTCTGCCCAGCGGTGAGCAGTTTGATGCCGCGATTGATGATGTGCGTCGCGACGGCATACTCACGCTGCGCCATGCCGATGGCAAGATGGGCGAATACGCATTTAAGGAAGTGGCGTTTGTGATATGATATCGGCAACTGTGCCGCAAGATGGCGCGGTGCTAAGAAATGAAATAATAAAATATCTAATTTTATATTGTTATGAATGTTGTAGTATATTGTTCATCGCAGGAAGGTCTGGGTCAGGACTATGAAGAAATGGCTCAGGCAGTGGGTGGCTGGATAGGCAGCCACGGCTATACGCTGGTGTATGGCGGAGTGAAATCGGGGCTCATGCGCACCGTGTCGCATGCCACGAGCGATAATGGCGGCAAGGTGGTGGGCGTGGTTCCCGAGAATTTTGAGCACCGCACCGATGCCGTTTGTCACGAAGTGATAAAGTGCCGCAATCTGAGCGACCGCAAGGACATAATGATAGCCAAAGGCGACATATTTATATGCCTTCCGGGCGGAATAGGCACCATAGATGAGTGGATTTCTACAATTTCTCAGCAGATTGTTTTGGGAATTGAAAATAAAAATCCTATATTTGCGATTAACTATGACGGAATGTATGATGCGCTGATAAGCCAGTTGAAGAATACGGCACAGTCGGTGTTCTCGCGCGGCAAGCGTATCGACTGCACGCATATAGCGAGCGATATAAATAGTCTTATTAACCAATTAAATGATTATATATCATCAATATGAAAAGCCCAGTTTATACCATGACAGGCGACCACGGTCGCACATCGCTTGTAGGCGGCACTCGCGTGAGCAAATGTGATCCACGCATCGAAGCCTATGGTACAGTTGACGAACTAAACTCGCAAATCGGCATGCTTGCCGTGGGTAGTAAGGAAACATATCCCGAAATCTACGATTTGCTCTTGATGATTCAAAACAAGTTGTTCAATATCGGCGCATATCTTGCCACCGAGAATGCCAAGGAGGCACTTGGCATCGAGGACGAAGATGTGGAGGCAATAGAGCGCATTATCGATATTCTCTATGAAAAAGTTCCACGATTCACCAAGTTTGTGCTTCCAGGCGGTTCGAAATATAGCGCCCAAGCCGACATTTGCCGCACAGTGGCACGCCGTGCCGAGCGCCGCATAGTGTCGCTTGCCGACAATGCACCGGTTAATCCCGAAGTGCTTCGCTTTATCAACCGCATCAGCGACTTGTTCTTTGTGCTATCGCGCTACAATAATATCACTACTGGTACCGAAGAGGTGTTCTGGGAAAAGTAATGAAAAACATAGAATTATAGAGTAAGAACAATAAGATATGTCGGCGCCGCTACCTGGGTTAAGGAAGCGGCGCTGAATTTTTGTTTGCGGTGGCGTGTTAGCGCGGATTGGCACGGGAGATAGGTGAAAATCTGTGCGATAATCAGTGTTATCGGTGTTTTTGGGTTTAGCGAGTGATTATCAGCATCTCCGAAGCTGATTGGTTGGGGTGTTGCGTACACCACACCGGTCGCTTCGCTCCCTCTGTGTGGTGCTAACTATAAGTCAACGTCTCCGACGTTGTGCAGCGGCGGTCGCAAAAATCTGCTGGATGACCTCATCTGATAAATCTGGTAGATCTGTGTGAGATATTGTGACCGACGCCTGGGGTCTGTGCGCAATTAAGCCGGTGATTATCAGCCTATTTTGCGCTGAGGGTTACCACTGGCACGAGCATTTCTTCCATTGAGATGCCTCCGTGCTGGAAGGTGTCGGTGTAGTATTGCGCGTAATAGTTATAGTTGTTGGGATATGCGAAGAAATCGTGGTCGCAGGCGAAGATGTAAGTAGATGAGATGTTGGGCGACGGCAAGCCGAAGGCGAGCGGTTTCTTTATCTCATACACCTGCTTGGGGTTGTAGTTGAGCGCTTTACCCACCTTGTAGCGCAGGTTGGTGTTGACATTTTTGTCGCCGATTACTTTGATTGGGTTATCCACGCGGATAGTGCCGTGGTCGGTGGTAATCACCACTTTATAGCCCTTTTCGGAGATGCGTCGGAAGAGTTCGAGGGCAGCAGAGTGCTTAAACCACGACTCGGTGAGACCGCGGTAGGCAGCGTCGCTGTTGGCGAGTTCGCGAATCATCTTCGACTCGGTTCGGGCGTGGGATAGCATATCCACGAAGTTGAGCACCACCACATTGAGGTCGTATTGCGTGAGCGAGTTAAATTTGTTGAGAAGAGCCTCGCCGGCAACCGAATCGTTGATTTTGTGGTAAGAGAAACGGTAATTCTTTCGATAGCGTTCGAAGATGGTCTGAATGAGAGGAGATTCGTTGAGGTTTTTGCCCTCGTCTTCGTCCTCATCTACCCAAAGGTCGGGGAAAAGTTTAGCTATCTGAATGGGCATAAGTCCCGAGAAGATGGCGTTACGGGCATACTGCGTGGCTGTGGGGAGAATAGAAGTATAGATAGAGTCCTCCACCACATTGAAGTATTCGCTCAGCAGCGGCGACACGCTGCGCCACTGGTCGAGGCGGAAATTATCGATAACTATGAAGAACACCTTCTCGCCCTGGTCGAGCAGCGGGAAGATCTTGGTTTTGAATAGCTCATTGCTCATCAGCGGGTGCTTTTCGGTGGTTACCCAAGTCTCGTAGTTGCGCTTAACGAATTTGGCAAATGCCTTGTTGGCTTCGGTTTTCTGCATTTTTAGCAGTTCGTCCATATTAGTTTCGGCGCTTGAGAGCGTAAGTTCCCAGCGTACGAGCGTGTTGTAGATTTCATACCAGTCCTCGATAGAAGTGGCGTTGTTGATGAGCATCGAAATGTTTTGGAACTGCTGCTGATAGAGCGAAGTGGCTTGCTGCGACACTATGGCGCCGCTATGCAGATTTTTCTTGATGGAAAGAAGTATCTGATTGGGGTTTACGGGCTTGATGAGGTAGTCGGCAATTTTGTTTCCAATAGCCTGATTCATAATGTTTTCCTCCTCGCTCTTGGTAATCATGATTACGGGCACATTAGGGTGTGAAATCTTGATTTGCGACAAGGTTTCGAGACCGCTAATGCCGGGCATGTTCTCGTCGAGGATGATGAGGTCGAAAGTAGAAGAAGCGGCGGCATCGAGGGCGTCGCGGCCGTTCGACACGGTTACTACTTCATAGCCTTTGGCGCGAAGAAACAAAATGTGGGGCTTAAGCAAATCGATTTCGTCGTCAGCCCATAGTATAACTCCTTGATTCATATTGCGTAATGATAATTTTTTCTAATAATGGGGTGAATAATGGCAAAAAATAGCGCTTACGGCACTTTTGATTCCACTTTCTCGGTGTTGAGCGACTCCTGATATATGAAATATTCCTCGAGAGAGCGGCCTTCGCGGATGAGGATATTGAAATTATCCTCGCTGATAAGCACCATTCGCACCGATTTGGGCAGGCTTTGCAGCAATTCGCTTTCTTCGAAGATGGTGCGGTAATGCACGAGTTCATCGTAGTTTTCGAATCCCTTCACGGCGAGCAGACCTATTTGACCGAAGGTCATCTGCTCGAGGTCGAAGTCCTTCACTACGAAAGTGGTGAAGTTGTGGTAAGCCACTTTATAAAGCACGTCGTTGGCAGAAACGCTGTCGGTGGGATAAGCGAGCAGGAATATGTGCGGCTTATCGGCGTTGTGGGTAAACGGCGTGAGGTTGGAATCGTTGGCGAATGTGGCGCTGTCGGTTGAGAGGCGCGTAGCCCAGAGTAGTCCGCGCGTGTTGCTCGAGGTGCTCTTGATCGACCTGCCAGCATTGAGCTGCTTGAGCATAGCCGAAGCAGTGGGTGAGATGTCAGTCTCGGGGTACTGTTCGAGCAGAGTCTTGAGCGATGTCTTAAATTGCTCCTCGTTGTTCTCGGTAACATAGGCGAGAGCGTCGATAAACATGAATTTAGGCATCAGTTTCGAGAGCGGGAAGTCGGTTTGCATTCGAGCCAAAGCGCTGTGCACCTCGTCGTTACGGTTGTTGAGGTATGCGTCGTAGGCTTGAGCGTAGGCATCTTCCTGCACGGTGAGCATAGCGCGAAGGTTGTCGATGTAGTTGGCGTCCTGCATGGCCTTACCGTAGTTCGATTCGGCAAAGTCGGAGAGGATGAGTTGGCGATAAACCTCGGCGTTGGCGGTGTCGCCTTGGCGCATATACAGCAGATATAGGTTGTAGTAAGTGTCGAGGCGATAGACATTGTCGGGGTATCGCGACAGCAGCGTGCCAAATTCGCTAACGGCGCTCGGGAAGTCCTCGAGCTTGTCCTTCAAGATAATGCCCATGTTGTAGAGTCCTTCTTGAATGATGTTGTGGCTATTGCTGATTTCCTCTTCGGTTTTTGGAATCTGCTTGAGGTAGTATTCGGCGTAGTGAGGGTCGTCGGCGTGCTTCGAGGCTTCGCTATCGGAGCCTTCGCTGATGATAGAGTCGGAATTGAGAGCCTGCTGGTCGCCGGGTTCGTTGCCCTCGTCGCT
>CALZAF010000151.1 GCA_945612775.1 uncultured bacterium
ATGAGTCCTGATCGATAGCTCTGTAGAAGTAATTGCAAATCAGCTATTTGCTTAGATATTTCTCTACCTATATCGGTGTCCTTAACGCGCATGCGGTAGGCGCTCATTTCCACCACTTGGGTTGTAGATTCGATGTCGTGACCTTGAGCAACGGCTTCTTCGATAGAAGTAAACGGTTCGTGCTTCACAAGTTGGAAACCGCGAGAGTGATAGACCAAAGTGTAGCCTGCAGTGCCGGTTTTTGGTTGGTAAGCTTTAGAGAAACCGCCGTCGATTACCATCATCTTGCCGTTGGCTTTCACAGGCTGCTCTCCCTTGAGGGTTCGCACAGGCACGTGCCCATTTATGATGTGGCGATGTTGGCCTGTTACGCCAAATTGGTCTAATATGTAGTCGCAAACTGCCTCGTTGTCGCGCAGAATGTAATAATTGCCCTTGATTTCTTTCTTTGCAGCCTTGTCGAATATAAAGTAATCTTCGAAAGTAGCCATTTTGTTCTTGTCGAACACGGGCGAATCAGGACCGCACCACAAATACCAATCGTAGTCGAGCGAATATTTGTGGCTTTCGGAGTTTTCGTTGCCGAAATAAGCTTCGCGAACCATGCTTCCCACTTTCTCAAATAGTGATTTGCCTTTATACTCTTCACCATTGATAACGACAGATTTTAGTGTTCCGTCTTCGTTGAGAGGGATAGAGGCGTGGAAAAGCAGGTTGGAATTGCTTATCGTATATACGCATCCGTGACGGAATAGGCACTTCATGTGGCGTTTAAGTTTCTCGCTGCGGCGGAACGAACGGTGAAGTGAATCCACAATCTTTTGCTCTTCTTCGGAGAGCTTATATGGGTCGTTGGGGTCGATAGTAGGGAAGAATGTGTCGCACAGATCGTAGTCAACGCCATCGATTTTCACTTTCGCCGTTTCGAAGTTGATGTTGCCAAGCAGAAGTCTATTGTCCATACCATATTCGGGGTGGCGCATAATCATCTGACCTTCGAGTTTAAGCTGAATTATGGTGATGGCTTTGTGCATCATACCTATGAGTTGCGAGTCGCTTTCGTTGATTATTGAGCCTAATGCTTTGGGGTAGAATCGCGAGCAGTCGTCGTTTTTATAAGTGGACATTGCGAATGTGGCTAATGGCAGAATGTTGATGCCGTATCCGTCTTGAAGCACTGAGTGATTGGCATAGCGAAGAGCTATTCGTAGCACATTGGCAATGCAGCAATCGTTGCCCGAAGCGGCGCCCATCCAGAGGATGTCGTGATTTCCCCATTGGATATCGAAGTTGTGATAATTGCACAAGATGTCCATAATCTTGTCGGGGCTTGGTCCGCGGTCGAAAACGTCGCCAAGGATATGTAGTTTGTCGATAGTAAGCTGCTGAATGAGATTACAGATGGCGATTATAAAATCATCGGCGCGGTCGATGTCGATGATTGTTCGCACAATTACATCCACATAAGCCTGCTTATTAGGATCGAGCGACGATTCGTGAAGAAGTTCTTGGATAATGTACGAAAAATCGGAAGGCAGCGCCTTGCTGACCTTCGAGCGAGAATACTTCGACGAAACGCTTCGGCAAACGCTCACCAATCGGTTGATGGTGATGAAATACCAATTCTTTAAATCGGGAGAATTTTGTTTTATTAGTTCGAGCTTAAGTTCCGGATAGTAAATGAGTGTGCAAAGCTCCTTTTGGTCGCTATTGCTAAGGGTTCCGTTATATATTTCGCCCACTTTACGCTTAATGGCGCCAGAAGCATTTCTCAACACGTGCTGAAAAGCATCGTATTCGCCGTGAAGGTCGGCGAGGAAGTGTTCAGTGCCTTTAGGTAAGTTAAGAATGGCTTGAAGGTTGATTATTTCGGTGCTGGCAGTGGCTATATTTGGGAAATCGCGTGCCAATAGTTGAAGGTATCGGAGTTGGTCGTTGCTGATATTCATATTGAATAGTTGTAGTGTAGAGTCAATTATTATTTGCTGTTACGATATTCTTGTGGAGTGGTGCCTGTGTAAGTGCGGAAATATCGCGTGAATGTGGTAGGCGTGGGAAACCCTAACGATGTGGCGATGTTGGCAATAGGCAGTTTGGTGGCCTTGAGCTGAGTCTTGGCATCTTTGATTATCATGTTCATAATAATCTCTTGCGGAGTCATGCCTGTGGCCTTATTGATTACGTTGCAAAAGTGCGAAAGTGTGAGATTCACCTCATGGGCATAGAATGAAATTTTATGCTCCTTGTGGTAGTTTTCAAAAGCAAGTTGCAGAAACTCGGAGAGAATCTGCTGCTCGCGAGTATTTGCCGATTTTGAGCAAGTGGCGAGGTTGCCTTCGAGTGCTTGCACGAGTGTGTCGATAATAAGCCCGAGCAGGTGCTGGGCAACTTGAGTGGACAGGATGCTCACGCTAAGGTGCTCGGCTTGGGTTATCAGAGAGAATGTGTTGAAAATAAGCTTGCCAAATTCATCGGAAAGCTTGAAAATAGGACGACTGAAAATCTGCATTATAATTGGTGCAAGATTCTTCCAGAGGTTCACGTTTTTCAAGAATGATGACGAGAATCCGGCAAAAGCCACTTTAATGTCGCTGCTTACGTTCTTAATCTGAAGGAAAGTGCCAGGAACGATAACTACAAAATCATTTTTCTGAACGGTATATTCCCACAGATTTATCGATGCTTCGGCAGTGCCTTCGATAACATACGCAAAAATGCACGCCTCTAATTTACAGGGAAAACTCTCGTAGTATTTTAGAAGGTCGGAAGTTATATCATCATAGACAATGAAATCGACTGGCAAATCGAAAAGTGGCATGTTATTGTTCGACTTGATTATATTTAATGCTTTCTCTTTCATTGTGTAGATATCGGTTTTGTAATATGTGCAAATATAGCGATAATCTGCGTATAAATCTGCATTTGTGGGGTTATAGATTGCAAAAAATGTTCAAATTTTTACAGCATTGTAATTCTGTAAATGATAATTAGGGCTTAATTTTTTTGCTCGTGATACTCTTGTTCTGTGTTTACGTTCCATATTTTGCTCTTGTCGCCCGAATTGGAGGCGATGCAATCGATTGCTTCGATAGCTGTCATCATGGAGTGGTCCATATTATTGTATCGGTGTTGGCCATTTCTGCCTATGCAGAACAGGTTGTCGATGCCATCTATCCAATCTATCACTTCTGGCAACTGGTGGTAGGTTCCAAAATATGCTGGATAGGCTTTCTTTACCTTCTCGATGTGCGAATCGATTACATCGTTGCTGCTCGAAATATATCCTATCTTAATGAGTTCGTCAATGGCAAACTTTTTGAATTCCTCGTTGCTCTTCGACCATAGGTCATCGCCTTCGTTGCAGAAATACTCCAGACCTATCCACACCGTAGATTTGTAGTCTGCCACCATATAAGGCGACCAGTTGTTGAATATTTGCAGGCGACCCAAACGAACACTATCTTCTTGAATGTAAATCCATGTGTCGGGAATGCGATTGTTGAAGGATGCGTATTTCGAACGGTTTTTTATGGCGAGTTCATTGACCAGAATGCCAACAGTGATAAAGTCGCGATATGGGAGCGCTTTAGCGATATCCATAACACGCGATGGCACTTCGATGCCTCGGAAACTGCTTATAAGGTCCTTTACGGGCATCGACGAGAGCAGGTAGTCGCAACCGATGGTCTGTTTTTCGCCATCTTTGCCGGTGACAATCACCGATTTCACCACTCCATTCTCGCAATTTATGGCAGTGGCGCGTGTATTCATAAGGATGGTGCCGCCAAGGTGCTTTATCTCGTCGGCAACACATTCCCAAAGCTGACCAGGGCCAAATTTGGGATAAATAAATTGCTCTATAAGCGATTTTTCAACGCCTTCTTGCCCTATGCTCTTATTTTTGCGTCGAAGCAAGTTCTTGATTATCGAAGCAAGTGATAGACCGTTAACGCGTTGAGCGCCCCAGTCGGCATCGAGTTCTTTAGGTTCTTTGCCCCATACTTTGTGAGTATAGTTCTTAAAGAACATAGAGTAGAGCGGTTTGCCGAAGCGGTTGATGTAGAAGTCTTCGAGTGAATTTTCTTCGCGCTTATTTATCTTGGCAAGCAAGAATCCAAATCCGCACTTTAGCGTGGTGAAAAATCCCATCTTAGAGATTGCATCGGCTGATAAAGTTACAGGATAATTGAAAAACTTCTTGCGGTAGAAAATTCGAGAAATGCGTCGGCGGATAAGCATCACGCGATCTTCTTTTTCAGGGTCGGGTCCCTGCTTGGCGTATTCCTTTTCGAGGTTGAGCAGCATGTCGTCCGACGAGGGCTTAGCTTGCAGAGGCAGAACGCTGGTCCACCAATTCATAATGCTCTCATCTTTAGAGAAAAATCTATGCCCGCCTATATCCATGCGATTGCCTTTATAGTTTACGGTGCGAGATATGCCGCCCACAACGTCAGACTCTTCAAGAACAATAGGCTTTATGCTGGTTTTACGGAGCATTTCGATAGCTGCGGTTAGTCCGGCTGGTCCTGCTCCTATTATGATTGCAGTTTTTTGATTCGATTCGTTCTTCATATTGTGGCTTTAGGATTTATTGAAATTATATTGAGGGTTAACACTTTTTGAGAACCGTAAGTTAGTCTGCTCGATAAATAGTCCTACTAAAAGGCAAAGACTTGGGAACATAGGCATAGCCAGACGGTTTGCACCATAATCGGCAGAACCAACGATTGCGGTAAAAATGCATGTAATGCAAAGCAGCAAGTGAAATGCTATGATGTCGATGCGGTATCGCCGTTTTTTCACCCATAGGGATATCTCAAATATCGATAAAAGCAGAATTGCTATGTAGATTGTTCCCATATATAAGCTCTGAACTTGTGCTGCAAAGAAGTGTCCAGTTGTTGTGATTGTAAAAGGAAAATAGTAAAAGCAAGTTTTGCCTACGAATATTATTTTGTCTTTAATAAAGTCTATGTATTTCTCTTTAAGCACTTGTTCTATCTGAACTTTGCCGTTTTCTCTGTCTAACCATACCCATAAAAAGCATTTTCTTCCCGCAATTTCCTCTGATGAGAAGTAGTTAGTGGTCTGAATGTTGGCTATCTCAGCATTTCGGACTACTACAAATGTATTTACTGTTGATACATAGCTGAAACCAAAGACGCCGTAAACGGTTTTGAACCATAGACAATAACCGAAAAGAATGAGTGCAGTAGGAGAGAATGCAGCAATGGCTGTCCAGATTTGCTTAAAGCTGCCTTTGATTCTCGCAAAAACTATCACTAAAGTCACCAATGGTATGAAACAAACATTAAATGGACGCATAAGAATTAAGAACAAAAGCGTGGCAGATGCTTTCCATACGGCGCTTTTGCTCGCCTTACCCACATAGATAAGAGATAAAAGGTATAAGAGATATATTATGCCCGACATGGTTATGCTTTCAGCCAGAATGATTAGACACATTTCGGCTATGAGTATGTTCCAAGCATAGAGTGCGGTGGTGATAAATTTAGTGGCGCGTCGTTGCGTAAACAATGCGATTGTACGATAAAAATATACTATTGAGATTAAAAATACTGCAATATTCAGTGAGGCTAACGATTCAAAGACTTTGTCGCCAAAAATATGATGAAATGCATAACATATCAGAGGATAAATGGGCGTGCGAAGATAGTCGATGTCGCCGTTGGCGAATACTTCACCGGCATAAAAATAGGTTACTACATCAAGTTCGACAATATAAAAATTATCAACCGTTAGACTCCATAGCAGGCAAATCATCAAAGCCACTCCGA
>CALZAF010000152.1 GCA_945612775.1 uncultured bacterium
AATCGAGATGAATAGCAAAACACACGCACCAGGGTTGCCGATTACCAACCAACCCATCTTTAACCGAATTTGAAAAACAAGAAAATCATGAAAAACACCAAGACACAGATGCGCCAACTTCGCGACAAGGAATTTCTGGAAGTCTATCGCCAAGTGGCTGATGAGATGCTGCAGAGCCGTAAGCCATTTGTGAGGCGCGAAGCCATCAGACGAGCCATTGCGGCAGGCAGGCCGCTCTATTACCTTAGCTACAACCGCACCTACACCGTTATGCTTCACTACATGACTCATGGCGATGTGCCGCTCAAAGCGCGTGAACAGCGAGCCATGTGGCTCGAGATTGCGTCGGTGGTGATGCAGCAGATGGAGAAGCGTCCCTATCTTTCGCTTCCGCAAGCCATCGCCCGAACTCTTGCCACAGCCCACGCCTCGCGATTCTTTATCAGCGAAGCCTACGCCTACAAACTCCTCTATCGCATCATGCGCGAACGACGCACCGCTAAGCGCATTTTGGCAAATTGATTGTTCAACCTATCAAAAAAACACACTCTTTCAATTCATTATGACTACATCAAAACCCACCTACACTCTATCAGTGGCTATCGACGTCGAAAACATTCTGAAAATGGTGTATGCCGAGAGCGCATTGCGCTATATGACCCATATCGCCGAAAGCCCGACTACTCTATTGCTCGATGCCGACCGCCGGCCCATCATCCTGCCTATGCTCCGCAACGCCTTTGCCGAACTCTGCACATCGCTGAATGCTTATATCACAAGCCACAACCAAAACACATTCGAGAGCGAAGGCTTGCTGAAAATAGGTATTGCGCACCACAAACCGCTCTCCACCGCCGGCAGCGAAAGCATAGGCTCGCTCATCGAGCAGGTGCTCTATTGCTCAATCCTCGTCAAGGCATATCACCAAGATTCAAGCTACCAGCAGCAACTAACGCACCGACGACGAGCTCTCCTAACCATCTTCGCCCTCGACGAGCAGTAGGCATCATCGCAGCTTAGGAAATCTATTGCGGATTCTAAAAAAAGCGGAGGTTTCGGTTTTACAGCCGAGGCCTTCGCTTGATTGCATTATGCAATGCCGAATAATTCTATCTCAAAGATAAGCGTAGATCCGCCGGGGATGCCGGGCTGCGAAAATTTGCCATATCCCAACTCGGCAGGAATGTATATCTCCCATTTGTCCCCTACGCACATCTGCTGCATGGCAATAATCCAACCTTCTATCAAGTCACTCAGGCGAAATGCCACAGGCGTTCCGCCAAGGCTGCTGTCGAATTTCTTCCCATTGATGGTCCAACCCGTATAATGGGCAGTAACCACACTGCGACGCGTAGGATGCTTGCCATCATTCTTGCCCCCAGTAATCACCTTGTAATAAACTCCACCGGGAAGAGCCACAACGCCCTCCTCCTTCGATTTTGCCTCAAGCCACTCTTTATTGGCTTGCATGTACTCTCGTTTATTCATATTTTCTCTTAGTTATTCTTGCTAAATTTACAAAAAAATTATCGACTTCGCGGCGGAATGTGCCTAAAAATCACACATTCCGCCACCATCTCGGGCATTTTTCGCCAAGCAATATCGCCATTTATACTCTATTATTTTGCTAATTTACAGCATTTTGGCTACTCACAAAGTTATTCAAACAAATCATTACCAGTGAGTATATTCTGCATCTCATCGCTATTCTCGTTTCGCTTCACTCCATTAGCACTAATCAGCACTTTATGAATCGACTTTGTGGTGCCTGATTCCTTTCGTAATACAGCCTCTTTATTCAATATGCCGTCAACGTCGCTCGACTGCATCTCCCACGGCGTTGTGGTGTATTTCATCTCACAAAGGCTGATCACATCATCGTCTCTATCGATAAGCATATCTATCTGCGCCCCTGGTTTACTCTTCGTCGAACGCCATGCATATACACCAGAAACCATACCCGAAATTCCAAGAGCTCGCTTTATCTGCTCGACATGCAGCAGGCACACTCGCTCAAAACTCAAGCCGCACCATGTGTAATATAGCGGCTTGTTTAGCGTATGAGTCCAGAATTGAGGATCTCGCCGCGTGTTCTCGCTCATAAACTCATAATAAAATATCGTAAATGGGTCGATGAGCTGATATACCGCATCTTTCCTAACATTACCCATAACATTATAACTGCGTATAAACCCGCAACTCTCCAAATCCTTCAAAATCTGTCCGAAATTACCATTGTCGGTGAACTTTCCTCCTCGAATAAGCTCGTTTCTGGTCAAACCCGAACGCTTTTCCGACAAGAGCTTCACCACCTTAATGTACCCCTCGGGCTTCTTGAACAACGAGGCATATAATGCATCAAACTCGTCGTACAATTCCCCTTCGGGCGTGAAGAAATTCTTGTCGATGTTCTGCGCAAGGCTTAAGCCTTTCTGCATAGCCTTCCAATAGAATGGAACGCCCCCCATAATCATATAGCCTTCCATCAACTGCTTTCGCGACATACTCACCTTTCGGCTCTTCATATACTGTTCACACTCACAAAGAGTGAAGGGGCGCAGCGCTATCTTATAATCCACGCGATTGTGCAAGCCGCCCTTATTCTTCACTATCTTATTGATAATCCATGATGTGGCACTTCCACATATTATCAAACAAATATCCTTTCTCGCGCTTGCCCACGAATTCCAAAAATGCTCCAACGCCGGTATCAGCCCCGATGCATGTGTGTCCATCCATGGCAACTCATCGATGAAAATCACCTTTTTCTTTTCCTTCGACTGCTCTATAAGGACCTTCAGCAAACCGAATGCGTCGAGCCAATTACCTGGGGTGCGTCTAACCTTAAGCCCACATGCCGTCAACGAGTCGCGCCAAGCTTTAAGCTGCTTAACGCGGGTGGAAGCTGCTACTCCACTATGCTGAAAAGTGAATTTGTAGCCAAACGTTTCTCTTATCAGAAAGGTTTTTCCAACTCGACGCCGGCCATACACTGCCACAAATTCAGAATACTCTGATTTGTAGGCTTCAAGTAGCCGTTTTTGTTCGTATTGTCTTCCTATTAGCATAATCAGTTTGTTATGGTTTTATGGGTGCTAATTTACAAAAAAATTATCGACTTCGCGGCGGAATGTGCCTAAAAATCACACATTCCGCCACCATCTCGGGCATTTTTCGCCATTTTGAAGCTATTTTCACCCCAATCATAGCCATATTATGCCCGAAATTCATCGCAAAAAATCATCGACTTCGCGGCGGAATGTGCCCAAAAATCACATATTCCGCCACCATCTGGGTATTTTTTGCCATTTTGAAGCTATTTTCACCCCAATCATAGCCATATTATGCCCGAAATCCATCACAAAAAATCATCGACTTCGCGGCGGAATGTGCCCAAAAATCGCACATTCCGCCACCATCTCGGGTATTTTTTGCACACATTTTTCTAAAAACAATCTATTCAAATCACACATTATCAGTATTTTAACTAAATATAGACTATCATCCATAGCTCTAACATCGGCGCAAGGCATTTCTACGGCTGCGGATATTGCCCATCGAGGCTGAGGCAGGGGCAGGCGCCATATGTGGAAAAAAACAAGCACCCGGCAGAGGCATGCGTCTTTGCCGAGTGCAAATATTGTTATATTGCGATTATCGTTAGGCTACTTGAAACATTGACAGCGCCATTGCCACCATCACGAGGCAGAGCACCAGAACTATTATAATATCTACCACGAGCGTGAGCAGAGCTGTGCGAATAAGTGCCGAACGGCGGCTCACACCGAACATCTGCTTATAATCGATGGTCAATATCAGCACATGCAGCCACCACGGCAGGAGCGTGAAGCTCGATAGGTCGTTCTTCACTCCGAAGCATGTCAGCACTATTGCCACCACAAGCATCTGGCAGAATATCAATATCTGCGCAAAAAACATCTCGGTGAAGTTGTACTGCTGGCAGCGTGGCGATCGGCGGAAAAATGCCTTTGTCATCAGAGCATACAGCAAGCTCAACACGAACAGACGGAGCACAAGCGTCTTTGCCATCAGGGCATCGAGGGCTTTGCTAAATTCAGCTGTGCCATGATTGCGAACCGACTTTACCAAAGGTGAATTCTCATCAAGACGCAGCTTTACGTCTTTGTCGCCCGATTTGGTTTGGATTTGCGTAGTGTCGTCGGCAAGAATCTGTCCTAATATGTCGGCGCTAAGGTCGGCAGTCTCACCATCTGCCAACCCATTCACAACCTCAATAGTGGTGTCGCGCTCCACTGGCGACACAGTCTCAGGCGCTGAGATGCCTATATAGTCGAGCACCACATCGGTCATTGTCTTGTCGCTATGCATGATTTTCGACCCGGTGCTTATTGCCGCAAGCAGCAACAGATAGATGGCGCCGAGCACAAACATCATCTTGATGGGTGGAAAATAAGGCTGACGTCGCCCCTCAATGTAGTCGGTTATCATATAACCGGGACGCAGCATCAGATGCAGCAGCGAACGAGGCATACTTCGGTTGCCGAATCCCCACACATCGAGCGTACGCAGAACCATCGAGCGGAAGGTGATGCGTGGCGTGTCGGCTGCCTGACCGCACTCTGGGCAATAATCGCCCTTATATTGGCGGCCGCAATTCTTGCACTCCACCTCATCGTCGTATTCGGCATGGCGATAGCTGTGCGGATGCTTCTGCCAGTCGCTATATCGCTTCACGTGGCTATTGTAGCGCTCCACAAGCTGCCGACAGCGCTCTCTAACGCTGCCAACAGCCGCTTTTACCTTCTGCAATATGCTTGTCACGCTGCTTCTCACCTATTTGCCTATAATATAGCTATCTTAAATTATTCTTCCCAAACGAGGTAAGCCGACACCAGCCAGTGGTTCATCTTTTCGCCCACCGATGGCTGTGCGTTAGGAATATCGATGCTTAGGGTGTGCTTGCCTTCAGCGATGCCGTCGAGAGCTATCACCTTAGGAGCAACATCGGTTCCGGGACACCAATTCGAACGCGAAAGGTCGCTCGATCCGAGTGGTTCTTCTATCTCCTTCTCGGTGTAACCGTTCTCGCCGATATACGATGCGGTGCGCTTGATTAGCCATACGCCAGTGCCGGGATTGAAGCGGCGGAACGATGCGCAGTCGTCGCGCCAAGGTGTGTAGCTGAGCACTTCCTTGCCATCTACGCGCAAGATGTTAACGTTTGGAGTAAATTCATCGCCTCCGCTATGGCCGCCGTGACCGGTTACGATATATTTCAAGCGAACGTTCTTTGCACCCTTAGGCACCACAAAGTCGGCTTCGAGCGGACGGCGGGCAAAGAGGTCGGGATATTCTTGACCGATGTAATATACGGTGTTGGCTATAGGAAGCACTTGCTGCTTAACCAATTTGTCGCACGAAATCTTGCTTTCTTCAAAGTCCAAGCGAACCGACACCACATATCCGGGTTCGGTCCAAGTGTCGATAAACACGCCCACATAAGCCTCACCCTCGAGTTGCGAATACAGGTCGGTAATATCTTGTTCCCATTCCACGCATTTAGCCCATTCTGGGATATACACTGGGCGGCGGTGACGGGTAAGGGTATCTTCTGGCGAACTGAAGTGGCCTACGCCGAATGGTGTCATAAATCGCATCAACTCAAGCGTTGGAGTATAATCGCGGTCGCCAATTATGCCCACAAACTTCTCATACTTTTTCTCATCTACGGCAGGGAATTTGCGTTCGCCCTTGGCTATCGAGAGCAGGTTGATAGCCGATTCTCTTGGAAGCACGAAGCAC
>CALZAF010000153.1 GCA_945612775.1 uncultured bacterium
ATTTTCGTTTATTCGCAGATGAAAACAGGTGTGTCGGGGGTGCTGTTTTCGGGGCTAAATTCGAAGCCTTCGAAGCAGAAAGTAGCGAGAGATTCCGGAGTGGATAGGCGATTGGTGATGATGTGCCTGGTCATGGCGCCGCGGCATGTCTTGGCATACACTGTCACCACCTTCAGTTTGCCGTCCTTACGCACCAAAAACTGCGGCTGAATCACGTGCACCTCCTGCTTGATATGTCGCCAGTCGAATAGGTGCTCCATCTCCTCGGTGGCAAGGTGCACCAGCACGCCGTCGTCGGCTTTCACAGCATCTATCAGGCACTGTGTTAGGCGTTTGCGCCAGTAGGCGAAAAGGTTTTCGCCCTCAGCAGGCGCCAATTCGGCATTGCCCTCCATGCGATAAGGGTGAATCATATCGAGCGGGCGCAGCAGTCCGTAGAGAAATGAGGTGATGTGCAGGTGATCTTGAGCGAAAGCCATGTCGTCGAGACTAAATTCCTCGGCGCGGAGTCCGCGGTAGGCTTGGCCATGATAGGCAAGAACGGCAGGCAGTAGCTCCGATTGCTCGAAGAAGCTGCCATATCGTTGAAGCGTCTGCGCGGCAATGGCACTCGAGCATCGCAGCATCTTGGCGATGTCGGATGCCGAAAGCTGCATCATATAAATGGCAAATTCGCCAGCCTCTCGGGCAAATCGAGGGTTGCTGACCGCCGGAGTCGCCACTCGGGTGCTATCGACCATGGTTTTTGCGCAAGCAAGTAGTATCTGCATGTCCCTATATATAATAATGCGTAGTGAATAATTGTAGTTGTGTGCAAATTTAGATATTTTCTTGCAATTATTTCGTGTGGGCTGACACTTTGATGCTCTTTACTTGCATTATTGGTGAAGATTAGGTAATTTTACGCTGCTAATCAAAAAAAGGGGCATAATGCCCTATGAATGGCGATTTTATAGTGGTTTAAGAGTTTTTTAGTCGCATTTTTCAAAAAAAATGGGTATAATTACAAAAAAATCTTGAAAATTAAGCGATTGAATTACGAAATTCTTAATTTTTTCACTATCTTTACACCGATTATTATTAAAAACCTTTTAAAACGGAACAACGATGAAAGAACTAGTTGAACAAATCGCTGCAACTTACGCAGAATTCCTTAAGGACGCAACTGCACAGGTAGAAAACGGAAACAAGGCAGCAGGCACACGCGCTCGCAAGTCTTCACTTGCTATCGAAAAGGCAATGAAGGAATTCCGTAAGGCATCATTGGAAGCTGCTAAGAAGTAATACTTTTTAGGAAGTGTAAAGTGCATATAATGAAGAATCATCATTACGGGTGGTTCTTCGTTATTTTTTTTGTAAACCCCAGAGTGGGGAAGTGGGGTGCCAGGCAATGGCGCGTGATAGTGCCGATGGGCGCTTGAGGCGACGGAATCGCCGGGCGTGAACTCGCTGAGAATCGCGTTTTCGGAAGCAAGTCGGACAATTGTCCGAAATTTGCGATTTTCGTCAAGCTGCAGATTTTACCGTTTTGCGGTGTGGCTGGGTGGTCGATTTGTCGGCAAAGTTGGTGCGCTGTGTGCCGCGGCGCGTGCGATGGCGCCGGTGCCTATATATATAATGTGTATGGCGCTGAGCATTTATTTTATGCAATTCTTAATCGTTTCTGATAAAAATCGTCAAATTGCATCTATTTTGTGCGAATTGGTTGTAATTTGTTATTCTTATTGTGATTTATCTTGCAATTTTGAAACCGTTTGGCGGTATTTATTTCCCAATTATTCCTCATATGTGGCAATATTGTTAAAATTGATTTAGTTAAAACGCTAATTCCTTTAACATATTTTTGAGCAAATGCACCAATGTGAAGTTATTAAATGCAAAATTAATTAAGAGATATTTCACATCAACCCCTAATTGTATGCTAAGCGCTTGCAAGTTATTGAAAATCAGGAGTAAGGAATGGGGGTTTGTGTCTTTTTGGATGACGGCGGCGGCATGGTGGGTGGTGAAATGGTTTAAAATGGTAATGTAATTTGGTGGTTACTCTTTCGATTTCAAACAAATTGACGCTGCAAATAACACTCTTATAATGTTAATCTTAAGTTTTTTTATTACCGATTGCAAAATTTTGTGTAATTTTGTCGACAATGTTTGGTGTATGTTATCGGTTGATAAATGAACACGAACAAAACTGAGAAAGAGAAAGAATATAAATATTTTGTCTAATTATTATTAATTAAGGTATGAAAAAGCTGTTATTTATTATGGTCGCTATTTGTGCCGTACTTTTCCCAGCGCTTGCTGAGGCAAAGGTAGTGAATGGTACAGTAGTTGACTCAGAGACAGGCGAACCTCTTGTTGGAGCATCAGTTCTTCCAATCGGATCAACTAACGGTACATCAACCGACTTCGACGGAAAGTTCTCATTCAACGTGCCTGACTATGTAAAGCAACTTAAGATTAGCTATGTAGGCTATGAAGAAATGACAGTTGCTGCTGGACAAGGCATAGTAGTTAAACTTGTTTCGGATGAAAACGTACTACAAGACCTCGTGGTAACCGGTTACGGTTCTGGTAAGAAGGTCGGTTCTGTGGTAGGTGCTGTATCAGTTGTAGGTGAAAAGCAGTTCGAAAAGATTACCACTGCTAACTTTACTGATGCACTTCAAGGTCAGGTATCTGGTCTTTCGGTATTGTCAGGTTCTGGTGACCCTTCGAAGTCGGCTTCTATCCGTCTTCGTGGTGTTAACTCTATCGAAGCTGGTAATAGTCCATTGTATATCTTGGATGGTGCACCTATTTCTTCTTCTGTATTCAACACTTTGAACCCTTCAGATATCGAAAGCATCAGCGTATTGAAGGACGCTGCTTCTACTTCTATCTACGGTTCTCGTGCTGCTAACGGTGTTATCGTAATTACTTCTAAGAAGGGTCGTTACGGCGAAACTGCTAAGGTTAACATCCGCGCTCAATACGGTTTCTCTCAGATGGTAGATGACCAACAGGAGATGATGAACTCTGCACAATATGTTAAGTTCCGCGACATGATTGGCGTGCCTGTAACCGACGAAGTTCGCAACCTCGTAGAGCGTTATGGCATCAGCACCAACTGGCGTGAAGTTATCTTCAATAGCAGCGCTCCTACTTACACTCTCGACGCTTCTATCCAAGGTGGTACTGCCAACACTTCTTATTATCTCTCAGTAAACCACCACGATCAAAAGGGTATTATCGACCAATCTGGTATGCGTCGCGAATCAGTTCGCTTCAACTTCGACTCTAAGATTAAGAATTGGTTGAAGGTTGGTTTGAGCTCTAACCTCGGTTACTCGAAGTACGACCAAAACAACGAAATCGAATCTTCTTCGATCTATACTACCAACCCTGCATTCTTTGCTCGCAAGGCATTCCCATTCGATGCGCCTTATTATTATACTATCGAAAACGATAAGGTGGTTTGGGGCGAAAAGGCTCAATACTTGAAGTACACAGGTGCTTCTACACCTGAGTTCGTTAACGATATGCGTGACGTTTATCGCCGTCGTGTAACTGCTAACCTTAACCTCTATGAGCAAATCCAGCCAGTCAAGGGTCTTACTATCCGTGCTCAACAGGCACTCGACGCTTACGACTATACTATCGACAACCAGGGCTTCCCATACGCTACATTCTATACTCCAATGGGCAGCAAGGTAACAGGTCGTGATGGTTACGCTCAAAAGAGCTTCTCTCGTTACTACTCATTCACTTATACCAACACTGCTGAGTATAAGTTCAACGTGGCTAACGACCACCACTTCACATTCCTTCTTGGTGAAGAATCTATCATCAGCAAGAGCACAGGCTTCGGCGTATTCACCGACGGTCAAACAGATATTCGCCAAATGCGCCTTGACCAAGGTGTTAACGTTGCTATCTCTGACATCTCTGATAGCCGCAGCGAATCAGTGTTCAACTCTTACTTCTTGAATATGAACTACGACTGGAACGAAAAATACTACCTCGATGCAACAGTACGTCGCGACGGTAGCTCATTGTTCGCTCCTGACACTCGCTGGTCAACTTTCTGGTCGGTAGGTGCTATGTGGAACATCTACAAGGAAAAGTTCATGAACGATATCGACTGGGTTAACGCTCTTTCATTGAAGGTTAGCTACGGTACTACTGGTAACTCTTCAATCGGCAACTATGCATTCTACGGTCTTCTTGGTTCTGGCAACCCTTACAACGGTCAAGGTACTCTCGGTATCAGCCAGCCATCTAACTACAACTTGACTTGGGAAACCGTTAACTCGTTCGACGTAGGTATCTCAACTCGCTTGTTCGACCGTTTGAACCTCAATGTTGACTTCTACGACAAGCGCACAGAAAACATGCTTCTTAGCATTCCTTACTCTTACACCACTGGTTACTCAAGCGGTTTCGGTAACATCGGCTCGATGGCAAACACTGGTGTTGATATCGACGTAAAGGTTGACATCCTTCAAGGTAAGGACTACTACTGGAACTTCCGTGCTAACTTCAACTACAACAACGACCGCATCACTAAGCTCTTCAACGGCCGTGACGAATTTACTTTGGCTGACTACGGTTTGCAATACAAGGTAGGTCACTCATCAGGTGAATTCTGGCAGGTGCGCTACGCAGGTGTTGACCCACGCGACGGTAAGCAAATGTGGTACACTAAGGATAACAACTTGACTAAGGAATTCAACGAAGAACGCGACGCGCTTCTTATCGGCAAGAGTATGTTTGCTCCATTGACCGGTGGTTTCGGTACCGAAGCTGGTTGGAAGGGCATTGCAGTCGGTGCTGACTTCACATGGGCTGGCGAAAAGTACTTGTACAACAACGACAACTACTTTATCGAAAACACTGCTCAAGCAACTTCGATGAACCAAACTACTCGCATGCTTAACGTATGGACTACTCCAGGTCAAGTTACCGATATTCCTGCTTATGGTGAAGCAATCCAATTCGACGACCACATGCTCGAAAACGCTTCATTCCTCCGCTTGAAGAAAGTGACTGTTCAATACACTTTGCCATCATTCTTGACCAAGAAGGCTGGTATCGAACGTGCTAACTTCTTCTTCGTAGGACGTAACTTGTGGACATTGACTGACTATACTGGTTATGACCCAGAACCAGACACTAATCTTGTACACTTCAACTATCCTAACACTAAACAATACGTATTTGGTGTAGAAGTAACATTCTAATTTTATAGGAGGATTATACATTATGAAAAAGATATTTTTAGCATTATTATTAGTGTGCTCGGTTTTGACATCATGCGATATGGATAAGAGACCATGGGGCTCACTCGATGACGTGACCGGTATTCAGAGCGTTAACGACGTTTACCGTTATCGTAACAACTTCTATAACGTGCTCAAGGCCGTTAACTCTGGCTCGTATTTTGCATATCCTGATATCCAGATGGATCAATTCATGGGTATTATCAGCAACGGTAACCGTGTAGGTACTCTATCTAATGGTATCTTCGACTCTGGTGATGGCGATATCGAAGCATACTGGGCAAACTGCTACAGCCGCATCGCTTCGGTTAACTTCATCATCCCTAAGATTGAGGCAATGATCGAAAGCGAACAATTTGAAGGCGAAGACCTTATCCAACTTAAGCGCTACCTCGGCGAAGCTAAGTCCTGCCGCGCTTATCAATATTGGATGCTTGCCGACAAGTTTATGGAAAACTACAGCAAGGT
>CALZAF010000154.1 GCA_945612775.1 uncultured bacterium
TGCAAGTGATGGGTGTGCTCGAAACTCGATGTCTCGACTTCAAGAACGTGATTATCATGTCGATGAACGAGCGAATTTTCCCTCGAAAGCACTTCACCAAGTCGTTTATTCCGCAGCAGTTGCGCAAGGGATACCACATGGCCACCACTTCGCATCAAGAATCGATGTACGCCTACTACTTCTACCGCATGATCAGCCGCGCCGAGAATGTGTTTCTCATCTATAATGCTGCAAGCATAAGCGAAGAATCTCGCTTTATACATCAGATGCGCATCCTATTCCACGACAAATGCAATATATATCGGCACATACTCAAACCCGGACTCCGTTTGCCTGCGTCGGGCACAATTTCCGTACCTAAAGACGAAAGAATCCTAAAGATTCTCGACCTTTATAAGGCTGAGCCAGACGGAAATTGCAGCCGCGAAGAACTTATCAAGAGCAAACGCTTGCGCCAACTGTCGGCTCACAGCATCAATGAATATATCAACTGTCCGTTTCGATTCTACCTGCATTACATCGAAGGTCTTGCCGAAATTGAGGAGAAATCCGATTTTATGGAAGCCTCTACATTCGGCACGATTATCCATAACATTATGCAGGAGCTTTACCCTAAATCGCAGCAGCAAATCGATAAAGATTACATCAATCATCTGCTCGATCCCGGCAATCAGACTATAGCAAAGACAATAGTTAGGGTTATCAATCAGGAATTCTTGCACAAATACGACAACTGCGACGAACCTCTGATCGGCGAAGGTCAAATGAAGTCGGAAATCATAGATATTATGATTCGCAACATCCTGCATTTCGACCTCAAATACATTGAGAAGAATGGTAATATCAATTACATTCAGAGCGAACAAGAGATAGCTTGTCGATTGAAGTTTGGCAACCACACCTTCAACTTCACTTATATTATCGACCGCCTCGAAGCTACATGCGACAACAGCATGCTGCGCATCATCGACTATAAAACAGGCAAAGACAACCCAAGGTTTAAAACTATCGACGCGCTCTTCGACCCCAAATGCTCCGACCGTCGCAAAGCGGCTCTCCAGCTGCTGCTCTATTGCTACGCATACGAGCAGTGCGACAAGCGCCCTGTGCAACCACTCATCTATAAAGTTGCTAATATCAACGATTCCGGTTTGATTTTAAACAAAAACCAAATCACCTATCCTCGATTCAGTTCAACCGATTCTAAGGACAATGTGACCAATTACGAGGTTCGCAAAGACTTTGTAGAACGCATGGACGAGGTAATAAATGGCATTTTCGACCCAGATAAGCCATTTGCACAGACTCAAAACAAAGAAAAAAACTGCGAATACTGCAAATTCAAAGAATTCTGCCGCGTTGAATAACAATTAATTAAAAAATAATTCGTAACTTTGCACCGCTTTTTGAAATTCCGTGTGATGGGAAATTAAGGAGCAAACTTAATTTTGAGTAACACATTAAAAAAATTACAAATGAAATCTTACGCATTAAACGCAGAACCAAGAACTGATCTTGGCAAGAAAGCAACCAAGGCACTTCGTGCTGAGTCGAAAATCCCTGCTGTTCTTAACGGTGGTGAAGTAGTAACTCTTCCTTTCACTGGCACTCTTAAGCCAGGTCAAAAGGTAGTAGAAATCGCTGAAAACAAGACTTCTAACGAAAAGAAGGGTATCATCGTAACTGATCTTACTCTCAAGTTGGACGACGTTCGCAAGCTCATCTACACTCCTGACATCTTCGTTATCGAACTTTCTATCAACGGCGAAGCTAAGAAGGCTGTTTTGAAGGACATCCAATTCCACCCAGTAAGCGACGAAATTCTTCACATCGACCTACTCGAAGTTTATGACAACAAGCCTGTTGTTATGGAAGTTCCTGTTGCTCTTGAAGGTCACGCCGAAGGTGTTAAGGCCGGTGGTAAGCTCAGCCTTTCGATGAAGAAACTTAAGGTTAAGGCTACCTACGACGCAATCCCTGAACGCATCGTGGTTAACATCGACAACATCCAACTTGGTCAATCGCTCAAGGTTGGTGCTCTTCATTACGAAGGTCTTGAACTAATGAACTCTAAGAACGCTGTTGTTTGCGCTGTTCAATTGACTCGTGCAGCTCGCGGTCAGCAAGCACAACAAGGCTAATCTTTAATCGTTCTTGATTACATTTTAGTAATGAAATTTCTTATTGTAGGCTTGGGTAACATCGGTAGCGAATACCATGGCACCCGCCACAACATAGGATTTACCGTATTGGATGCCTTTGCCGAGGCATCCAATACTTCTTTTTCTACTCAGCGCTATGGCGATGTGGCTGAAGTAAGGGTTAAAAACCAGCAACTCCTGCTGCTTAAACCTTCTACCTACATGAATCTCAGCGGCGATGCTGTGCGCTATTGGAAACAGAAAGAGAATATCCCTGTTGAGAACATTTTTGTGATTGTTGACGACTTGGCTTTGCCTTTTGGCACCATTCGCATCAAGGGAAAAGGCAGCGACGGCGGACACAACGGCCTGAAGCACATCAATCAGATGATTCAGACCCAAAACTATGCTCGCTTGCGTTTCGGAATAGGCAACGACTTTCCTCAAGGCGCTCAAGTGGACTACGTGCTCGGCCACTTCTCTGCCGACGAGCAAAAACTCCTTCCCGAACGACTAAAATTAGCTTGCGACGCCATCAAGGCGTTCTGCCTCTCTGGCTTGGCATTTGCTATGAACAACTATAACAACAAATAGGCATGGCTAACGACGAACGAATCGACAAATGGCTTTGGGCAACAAGAATATTCAAGACGCGCTCCATTGCCACTGCTGCATGCAAGAAAGGTCGCGTTTGCGTTGATGGCGTAACCGTGAAGCCTTCACGAACCATTAAGGTTGGCGACACAATTTCGGTAAAAAAGCCACCTATCACCTACACTTACAGCGTTATAGGACTGGTGCAAAACCGTGTAGGAGCTAAGCTGGTGCCCAACTACTTGAAGAACATCACTTCGCCTGATCAATACGAACTCCTCGAAATGGTGAAAATCAATGGATTCATCGACCGGCAAAAAGGGCTCGGACGTCCAACTAAAAAAGACAGCCGCGAACTTCAAAAATTCACCGAAGCGGCTTATTTCGGGTTCGATGATTTCGACGACTTCGATGACGATGATTTCGATGATGAAGAAGATGAAGATTAATTGCTTAATTGCATTAATTTTCATCTTTTTTGCTTTTTCAAATTAGCACAATCGACAACTAATGCGTATCTTTGTAGGTGGTGAAAATAATAATCAAAATATTGACATTGGTTATCGCGGTGTTGTTCATATCATGCACCGTGATTCAGTATCATCATCATCACGATGACGATGGCATCTGTCTGCTCATTCATTGCGATGACCACAGCCATTGCACTCATCACCACCATCACGAATCGGGCGATGAAGCGCACTCCATGTGCAGCAATCACACTCACACCGGTGAGGGCAACTGCTCTCTACATTTGAGCGAATCCACCTTTAATTCACAAAAGACATTTATAGACCATAACTACACCACACACATCATTTCCTCGATGCTTGTGGTGTTGGCTCAACTCATACCATTGCCACTTGAGCAGCATACCTGCTTATGGCGCTATCTGGGCAACATATTCCTATGTGCCGAAGCCCACGCGAGTGGGTGGTCGCTCCGCGCACCTCCATGCCTTTAATCTAAACATTACATCTACCTAAATTTCAATATTTTACATAACTTGAGCCATATTTTTATCTACGGCTCACTTAATCACATCTATTATCTAATGAAATCTTACATAAATATTATATTCGTTTGCTTTGCGCTGGCTTTCTTCGCTGCGTGCAATAGCAACAACTCACATAGCGGGCACAATCATAGCCACGAAACCGAAGCCACTCATAACCACGAAGGCCACGATCATGAACACGAAGGCCATGAACACGAGGGTCACGACCACGAGCATGAAGGTCATGACCACGAGCATGAAGGTCATGATGGGCACAACCACGAAGCCGAAGGCGGCAACGATGAAATTACATTCTCGCCAAGCAAGGCAAAGCAGTTTGGCGTTGTAGCCACCGAAGTGCAGTCGGGTAATTTTCACGAAACCATCAAGGTGTCGGGACAAGTAATCGGTGCCCAAGGTGACGAATATACTGTGGCTGCCCCATCGGCAGGCATGATTAAATTCCGCGCTTCCACAGCCTTAGGGTCGAATGTTGGCGCAGGTGCAGCACTTGCCTCAGTCTCTGCAAAGAATATGGTAGGCGGCGACTCAAACGAGCAGGCTCAGATAGTGCTAAACAATGCAAAACGAGAACTTGAACGTCTTAAGCCACTTTATGAAGAGAAGATAGTCACCGCTCGCGAATACAATGCAGCCGTCGAAGCCTACGAGCGCGCTCGAGCTGCTTGCACATCTAAATCGGCTTCTGGAAACTCAGCCACCACGGCTATAGGCGGCACTATCACCGAGATTTATGTCACCGACGGACAGTTTGTTGAAGCGGGAACTCCTATAGCAAAAGTTTCGAAGAACGCACGCCTGGTGCTCCGCGCCGATTTGCCGGCATCCTACTCTCGTGTGGTTAGCAACATTCGCACTGCCAATTTCCGCACATCAAATTCCACCGAAATGCTCAGCATCGATAGCCTTAAAGGCCGCCGCATTTCGAGCAACTCAGCTGCTACCACCCAACCCGGATATATCCCTGTATGCTTCGAATTTAACAACGATGGCAGCGTGGTTAGCGGCAGTTTCGCCGAAATTTACCTTATTGGCAACGAGCGTCCTAACACCCTATCAATCCCTCTAAAGGCATTAACTGAAGAGCTTGGTTCGTTCTACGTATATGTAAAACTCGACGACGAGTGCTATATGAAGCGTGCCGTGAAGATTGGCATCAACGATGGCATGAACGTGGAGATTCTATCAGGACTTAAAGCAGGCGAAATGGTTGTGTCGGAAGGCGCCATGATTATTAAGCTTGCTGGTAGCGGTGCTGCCATTCCCGGACACACCCACGAACACTAATCAATTAATACCCAATTTCCTAACAAGAAAATTTAGATTCTATGCTCAACAAGATTATTCAATTTTCTTTGCACAACAGGATGCTGGTATTATTGATTACCATCTTCCTTTTGTTGGGCGGCATTTATGTCACCGCCGATACCGATATCGACGTGTTTCCTGACCTGAATGCTCCCACAGTAACCGTGATGACCGAAGCGCCCGGTTTTGCTCCCGAAGAAGTGGAACGAACAGTGACCTTCCCTATCGAAACCGCTCTCAATGGCGCCACAAATGTTCGACGCGTGCGCTCTACATCTTCGCCCGGATTCTCTATCGTCTGGGCTGAATTTGATTGGGGTACCGACATCTATCAGGCTCGTCAGATTGTATCAGAAAAAGTTTCTACCGTGAGTGCCGACCTTCCCGAAGGCGTTACTTCGCCAGTTTTAGGACCGCAATCATCGATTCTTGGCGAAATGATGATAATTGGGCTCACTTCCACCGAAACTTCGATGCTCGATTTGCGCACAATCGCCGATCGCAACCTTAGTCCACGCCTTCTTGCCCTCGGCGGCGTTTCGCAGGTGTCGGTGATTGGTGGCGACGTCAAGGAGTTTCAGATTCTATTAGACTCCAACAAGATGAAGTATTATAGAGTAACACTCCAGCAAGTGCTCGACGCCACTAATGGCATTAACAACAAT
>CALZAF010000155.1 GCA_945612775.1 uncultured bacterium
TTCTTGATGAAGAAAAAGAACCCCGACTTCAAGAAATCGCAGAACGACGACATCATAAGCATGCTTACCGGTATCCGCGGATTCAAGGGCAGAATACACTTCGAATTCACCCCTTGCATCAACGACCAGCTCGACCAAATCCCAGCCGACCTCGATAAACAGGAAAAGATACACCGCGTGTGCCACATCGTGGATAAGGCTATCCACGCCAACTATCACCTATATCCTTGCAACTACATCGCCTACGATAAGCTCAACGGCACAAACACTCATGCCGACCACTACACCGATGCCGATGTAGCTTACTTCGAGAAATACCTCAAGCGCCGCATCGAGAAGGTGAAAGTTCACACCGACGACGAAGAGAAAGCATTCATGACCGAGCGAATTCTCGAAATGTATGCCAACCCTCTCATCAACAAAAATAAGGCGTTAGGCGAAATGTAATATTCGATTATCGCATCACCCAAAATGCCATCTCCTCTCTTCCATACTTTTTGTTTATGACTTCGAAAAATAGTGTTTTATTTAAGAGTAAAACTATTTATACTAAATGAGGATATACACGCTTCCCGTAATAATTGTCCTAATATTAGGTCTAATAATTGATGCATACATATATTTTCAAATTAAAGGGAACAAAAAATCTACAACAAGAATACTGCGCAACATTCATGTTGCCACCGCGATTGCGTTAGGTGCATTTGCCATTTTCCTGGCAATTGCACCTAAATCATTATGGGTGCATCACCTGCCCTCTCTCACTATTTGCATCTATGGTTATGTGAGCATTATTATCTGCAAACTTGCGTTTACCATAATATCTATATTGGGCTTAATATCGCATAGGTCTAAAGTAAGGCAAACTGTGAACTACTTAGCCACAGCCCTATCAACCTGTGCATTGGGATATATGATTTACGCATCAGCGGTGACCCGCTACGACATCGAGGTGAAAAATATCGAAATATCACACCCTCTCGTGCCTAAGAGCTTCGATGGATACCGCATAGCGCAGTTCTCCGACTTTCATCTGGGATCTCTCAGCAAGAACAGCACTTTCGTAAAGGAAGTTGTTGATGCAATCAATGCCCAAAACGCCGATATGATAGTGTTTACCGGCGACCTCGTTAACGGCGAATCGATTGAAGCCGACCCATTTGTGCGCGATTTGAGCAAACTGCATGCTCCCGATGGCGTTATCTCGATTCTTGGCAACCACGATTATGGCGATTATCACATCTGGGATGATCCTGCCGAAAAGGTTGCAGACATTGCGCACATGTGCGACCTTCAACGCCGTGCTGGCTGGCGACTACTGCTCGATGAAACTTTAGCAGTAACTCGCGGCAACGACTCGATAATGATTATAGGCGTTGAAAACATCGGCAACAAGTCGTTCCACACCTACGGCGACCTTCGCCGAGCTTATAAATCGCTCAACGACGACAAGTTTAAGGTGCTTCTTTCGCATTGCACCTACCCGTGGACCGACGATGTGGTACCCAACACCAACATTGCCCTTACCCTGTCGGGGCACACACACGCCATGCAGTCGATTTTTACCATTTTCGGAAAGAAATATTCGCCAGCTTCGCGCATCTACGACCAATGGGGAGGATTGTATAGCGAAGGCGATCAACACATATATGTGAACATCGGAATGGGTTGCGTGGGCATTCCTGCCCGCTTCGGCGCCCGACCCGAAATCACAATTATCACATTAAAACACAAAGAATGAACATCGACAACAACTCAATTATAGCAAAACTCATTGCCGACAACCTAAGTATCGCTCTGCGGTCGGTGGAAAAAACCATCGCGCTGCTCGCCGAAGGTGCCACTGTGCCTTTCATTGCCCGATATCGCAAGGAAGCCACCGGAGCTCTCGACGAATTGCAGATTCAGTCAATCAAGACATCGCTTGAGCAATACGAAGAACTCGTGCGCCGCAAGGAAACCATCATTTCCACCATCAAGTCACAAGAGCAACTCACGCCGCAACTCGAAAAGGCTATTCTCGACTGCTGGGACAGCACCACGCTCGAGGATTTGTATCTGCCATATAAACCTAAGCGCCGCACTCGCGCCGAAGTGGCTCGCTCGCATGGACTCGAACCATTGGCTCGCATCATAATGGCACAAAACGAGCAGAACATAGAGCGCCGTGCCAACTCATTCGTTAACGATGACGTCGCATCGGCTGATGATGCCATAGCCGGCGCTGCCGACATCATTGCTGAATGGATATCGGAAAACAAACGAGTGCGTAACACTGTTCGCAACATGTTCCGCCGCGAAGCTGTAATTTCTTCGGCAGTAGCCCGAGGCAAGGAAAAAGAGGGCGAGACTTATAGCACATATTTCGACTTTAGCGAACCACTGCGCCGCAGTTCGTCGCACCACATACTCGCCATGCTTCGTGGCGAAAAGGAGGGTTTTCTCAAGGTAAACATCGCAGTAGATGCTGATAAGGCTATAGAAGCCATCTCGCGATTGGTGGTTCGTGGCTACGGCGAAGCATCCGACATCGTTGCCGATGCCGCTGCCGACAGCTACAAGCGACTTATAAAACCCAGCATCGAGACCGAATTTCGCAACGAGGCGAAAGCATCAGCCGACGACCAAGCCATCGAGATCTTTGCACAAAATGTGCGCCAACTGCTCTTTGCCGCTCCTCTCGGCGAGAAAGCTGTGATGGCTATCGACCCCGGATTTCGCACCGGTTGCAAGGTGGTATGCCTTGATGCACAAGGCAATCTGCTTTATCACGACGTGATTTACCCCACTGCTCCCCGATGCGACACAGCAGGAGCTTCGGCAAAGGTGACTTCGCTCGTCAAAAAATATCACATCGATGCCATCGCCATAGGCAACGGCACAGCAAGCCGCGAAACTACCCGATTCATAAAATCGATTGCTTTCGACCGCCCTGTCACTACATTTGTGGTGAACGAAAGCGGAGCATCTATCTACTCGGCATCGAAGGTGGCTCGCGAAGAATTTCCCGACCACGACGTCACGGTGCGCGGCGCAGTGTCGATAGGCCGACGCCTTATCGACCCTCTTGCCGAACTCGTGAAAATCGACCCGAAATCGATTGGCGTTGGGCAATATCAACACGATGTTGACCAGAATAAACTGAAAACTTCGCTCGATTTTGTGGTAGAAAGTTGCGTCAATAGCGTGGGCGTCAATGTGAACACTGCGTCGAAAGAACTTCTATCGTATGTGGCAGGCATTGGCAACCAGCTGGCGCTCAACATTGTGAATTACCGTCGCGAAAATGGCAGTTTCGCCACTCGCAAGGACATCTTGAAAGTGCCACGTATGGGCGCAAAGGCTTTTGAACAATGCGCTGGCTTTCTGCGCATTGCAGGCAACAATCCGCTCGACAATTCTTCGATTCACCCCGAGCGCTATCGCCTTGTGGAGCAAATGGCGCACGACTGCCGCTGCTCGGTAGCCGACCTATTTGAGTCGGCTGAGATTCGCAAGAAAATCGACATCAAGCGATATATCAGCGGCGATGTGGGCGAACCCACGCTGCGCGACATAGTGCGCGAACTCGAAGCTCCTGGCCGCGACCCTCGAACCGACTCGCAAGACATAGCTTTCGACGACTCTATCGAGAGCATCGACGACCTTCGCGAGGGCATGGAGCTGAATGGCATCGTGTCGAATATCACACAATTTGGCGCATTCGTGGATATCGGTGTCCACATTAGCGGTTTGGTGCATATTTCGGAGATTAGCGACCACTTCGTGCGTTCGGCTGCCGAAGCTGTGAAACTCAATCAACCGGTGCGTGTACGAGTGAAATCGGTTGATTATGAGCGCAAACGCATATCATTATCGATGAAAGGAGTAAAGCAATGAAATTAGGCAACACTACCCCAGCAAAAGCCGTGCTGAGCATCGGCAGCAACACTGTTGATAGTCTGCAGCGTGTAACGGAGTGCATTAAATGGCTTGCCAATGAGTTTGAACTCTCTGCCCACGCATCGGCTTACACCACCCCTGCCGTCAACGGCAAGGATGCCGACTACGTCAACACTGTGGCTGTGATAACTACCACAATGTCGCTTCCCGAACTCAATGCCGTGCTCAAAGATTATGAAAAATCGTGCGGCCGCACACCAGAGAGCAAACAGCAAGGCGCCATTCCCATCGACGTGGATATAGTGATGTGGAACCAAGAAATTGTGCGCCCCAACGACTACAATCAAGATTATTTCAAAATCGGATGGCGCGAAATTGCCGACTGAATTATTAAGAATATCAAATTTTAACCCAGCTAATTACTATGAAATATCTAAAACTGATATTTAGCGCTTACATCAATGCCAATCTGATGATGCGCATAGTGCTCGGACTCATAATTGGAGCTTCGATGGCGCTTTTGGTGCCAAATATGACAATTATGACAATAATTGGCAAACTCTTTATCGGTGCCCTAAAGGCTATTGCGCCTATTTTGGTGGCACTTTTGGTGACTTCGGCTATAGCTAAGTCGCGCGAAGGCCTCGGAAAACGCTTCCGCACCGTGATTGCGCTCTACATCACCAGCACACTGATAGCCGCCATAGTTGCGGTATGCGCATCACGCATTTTTCCTATTGCCATTGCCCTTCCCGACACAGGCAGCTATGATGGCGTAGCACCCGACAGCCTATCGGCTGTGTTTACCAACATTGTGGGCGACATTATGTGCAACCCTATCACTGCCATTGCCAACGCATCTTACCTGAGCATCCTTATGTGGGCTATAATCCTCGGATTTGCACTCAAAAAGACAGCTTCATCTGCCACTATCGAGTTATTCAACGACCTCGCCAGCACGGTAACGCTAATAGTGAACTGGATAATACAATGCGCCCCTATCGGCATCATGGGTCTTGTATATAGTTCGGTAAGCGAAAGTGGAATGAGCATATTCACCACCTACGGCAAACTCGTGGCGCTTCTTGTGGGATGTATGGTTACGGTTTCGGTAATCGTCAACCCCACCATCAGCACACTGCTACTGCGCCGAAACATGTGGCCTACGCTTTGGAAATGCCTCAAAGGCAGTGCACTAAGTGCATTTTTCACACGATCGTCGGCAGCAAACATTCCTGTAAACATGAATCTCTGCCAAAATCTCGGGCTCGACAAGGATTTTTACGCCGTTTCTATCCCTCTGGGCAGCACCATCAATATGAACGGAGCAGCTATCACCATCACAGTGATGACTCTATCCACATGCTACACATTAGGCATCAACATCGACCTCGGCAGCGCCATTATGCTTAGCATCATTGCCACATTCTCGGCTTGCGGCGCTTCGGGCGTGGCTAGCGGTTCGCTTCTGCTTATCCCTCTGGCTTGTTCACTTTTCGGCATCTCGCAGGACATATCGATGCAGGTGGTGGCAGTGGGATTTATCATCGGCGTAATTCAGGATTCGGTAGAAACAGCATTAAACTCAAGCGGCGATGTGTTCTTCACCGCCACAGCCGATTTTCTCGACCGCAAACATTAAGCATTTTAGCATTTTCCCGGCATCAGGATGCTGATTTGCGAAATTTTCACGACATCAGCATTGGCATAAAACTAAAAAAATCCGAGAAGGACTATTCCCTCTCGGATGATTTATTGTATTGTTACTTATTCAGTAGTTACCGTAGAATTTACACTTCTTCGAATGGAACATCGGTTACATTGTCGCCGTTGTTGCCACCT
>CALZAF010000156.1 GCA_945612775.1 uncultured bacterium
TATAATTAAGGTAAAAAAGATAAATTTTAGGTTTTATGAAGATTAAAAAAAGATGGTTTGTGCTGTTTTGCTTCACGGCATTGTTCAGCATCATAGGATTGTTTACGAGAGAAAGTGCGGGCGACTTTAGCATATCCGACCAATTGAGTGCCCGCGATTACGCCAACATAGCATGGATGATTACAGCCACGATATTTGTGCTGATGATGACACCTGGGTTGGCGTTTTTCTATGGCGGAATGGTGCGAGCCAAGAACGTGATAAGTACTATGCTGCAAAGCTTCATTGTGATGGGAGTGGTGAGTGTGATATGGGTGGTGTTTGGCTTTGGACTCGCTTTTGGCGACGACGTATGTGGATTGATTGGCAACCCTACCCATTTCTTTATGTTCAACCATGTGGGCTGTGCCAATATGGTTGGGGCTGACGGAAGCCAGATAGGCATCGCCACCACCACTATCCCATTGGTGCTTTTTGCGTTATTCCAGATGAAGTTTGCCATCATCACGCCATCGCTTATAACCGGCTCGTTTGCGGAGCGTGTTAAATTCTCTGGCTATGTGATATTTATGGTTCTCTGGGTGATAGTGGTGTATTGCCCGTTGGCTCACTGGACGTGGCACCCCGAGGGGTTCTTGGTGAAGATGCACGTTCACGACTTTGCCGGTGGCATAGTGGTGCATGCAGCCAGTGGTGTTGCGGCGCTTGCCGGAGCACTCTATTTGGGACCGCGCCGCAGCGAGGAGGGCAAGGCTGCCAACATTCCGTTTGTGCTGCTGGGCGCTGCTCTGCTTTGGCTCGGTTGGTTTGGATTTAATGGCGGCAGTTCGCTTGCTGCCGACGGCATAGCCATATCGGCGTTTCTCAACACCAATACGGCGGCTGCCACTGCCATGGTGGCTTGGATATTCTTCGATTGCGTGCTTGGCCGCCGTCCGTCGGCTCAGGGCGCAGCCGTAGCTGCTGTGGTGGGACTCGTGGCTATCACTCCTTGCGCAGGATGGGTGAGCGTGGGCGAGAGCATGTTCATTGCCTTCGCTATAGCCTTAATATGCAATATAGCAGTTACTTACAAGGCTAAGAAGCACATGTTCGACGATGCCCTCGATGTGATGCCTACCCACGGCCTTGGCGGCATAGTGGGAAGCATATTCACTGGAGTTTTTGCCTACCGATATTTCTTCCCCGATGCTGCTACAGCGGAGATTAGCCATTGGCAGTTCTTCTTCAATCACGTTCTTGGCGTGCTTATAGTGTGCGCCTACACCTTTGTGGTGTCGTATGCGCTCTATTGGCTTACAGGCAAGATGGTGCGCCTGAGAGTATCGGCTAAGAGCGAGCGCATAGGCCTCGACGTGTCGCAGCACAGCGAGGTGTATGGCGTGGATGCCCTTGGATTGCACACCGAGCTCGATGAGGAAGTGCCCACTGAGCAGGAATGGAACAGCAGTATAGCAGAAAATTAGGCTACAGACACATACATAGTTTTCAGTTTTAATTTGCAGGCATTTTTGGTAGTGCCTTGGCAAATAAGGCAATGCGGCGCAGTGATGCGGCGCATTGCTGATTTTATTGGGGTGTGCAGCTTGGCTTCAGTCGATATAGTGGCGAATGGTAATAATGGGGTGATAGATGAGCATGCGCGGACCGCACCAGCGCATCACTTGGCGAATCATCTCGCGCTTCTCGCTGGCATAGCAGTGCACAGGGCAGCGCTTGCACGAGGTCTTGTTGTCGCCGAATCGGCAGTAGCTTAGTCGCTTACGGGCATAGTCGAGCAAGTCGGCATACTCTTGTGGCAATGTGGTGGTGTGCAGACGCTTGCGGCAGTAGAGCCTAATCATCAGTTCTATGATTTCTTTTTCTTTTTCGATTCGCGATTTCTTCATTAGGGAGTGAGCTTTTTACAGATGCAAAGATAAGAAAAGTTGCGGTAAAATCGCCAATCTGCTTGCATCATTCGCAAATAATGCGTATTTTCGTTTGCCTTTAGGCGTGTACCAAACGATTTTTGTAGAACCTTTTTTTATTCTGTATCGATTATGAAAAGTTTTCAGCCGAAGCCGTGGGTGGCACCACAGCCGGTGCTAATAATAGGCACATACGATGCTAATGGCAATGCCAATGCCATGAATGCCGCTTGGGGTGGACAATGGGATGCCAATGAGATAGTAATCTCGATGGGCTCGCATGCCACTACCGAGAATCTGGATAATTGCGGCGACTTTACTGTGGCTTTTGCCACTGCCGACACCATGGTGGCTGCCGACTATGTGGGCATAGTGAGCGCGAAGAAGGAGCCTAACAAGATGGCTAAAACCGGTTGGACGGTATCGCGCGCCGAACATGTGAATGCGCCCGTTTTCGGCAATTTCCCTATGACTATTGAGTGCCGCATTGAGCAAAAACTCGATGTGTCGGAAACTGGATATTACATTGTGGCAGAAATTGTTAACATCCTTGTGGATGAACGCTACATCGGTGAGGACGGATTGCCGGACATTGCTAAGATGAACCTAATCTCGTTCGATCCTGTGCATCACACCTACATTAAGCTCGGCGAAACCATTGGCAATGCTTTCTCGGTGGGAAAACAGTTGAAATAACGCTAAAATTGCCGACTTAGATATGAATCTACACTCTCTGATTATGTATTATCTGCTTGCAGTGAATGTGGTGGCATTTGCCGCATTCGGCATCGATAAATATAAAGCCAAACGCGGTCTCTGGCGCATCTCGGAGGCCACATTGCTGCTGCTCGCCGTGGTGGGCGGCAGCATAGGCGCGCTCTTGGGAATGCGCATCTGGCACCACAAGACGCAGCACGCCAAATTCCGCTACGGCCTGCCGCTGATTATCCTCGCCCAGATAGCCCTAATCTACTATCTGCATCCATAACCAACTGAAAGCGAGTGCTAAATCCCGGCGTTTTACCCGAAATTTCGCACTCGCTTATCTGTTATATAAATTAATTTGCTTTAGGAGACCTCAGCACTGAAAGGCGTAAGATTAAAGCCACCGGCTTAGCATTAAAATGCATCCGCCCCTAGGCACGAGTTCCTTAGCATATCCATCTTACGGGAAATCGATTCTTTCTTAAGATGGTAATGTCTGATTTTTCTTTTGAGACTTCCCTGATGGAGAAATCAACTTTTTAGGCGGCTGAAAAGATAGTTGTAGATAATCTTCACCTCGTGGTCCATGCGTGGCACGGGCACCACATAGTAATTCTTGAATTCCGGATGGAGCACCACCAGATTCATACGGCTAATTTTCAAACCGTATTTTGTTTCCACCATGTGGCGATATAGGTTTTGCTGCAAGCAATAGTGGAAATACGATGTGTCGCTGAGGTGTTCCATGCCGTTGATGCCGTTTGCCCACTTGTTGCGCTCGTTTTTGTCCACCTTCTTGCTGCGTTTCCAATCATAGAGCTCATAAGTGCCGTCATCGCAGTGGCAGATAAGGTCGATTGTTCCAGCCATTTTCACATCGTCGTCGAAGACGCACCATTCGGCGCGGAACGGAGTGAATTTCACATTATTCTTGAAGTTTTCGAAGTATTGCCACTCCTTGCTCAAGTCCACAGTCTTGCTGCTTTTAATATAATTGCCAACGTAAGATATGTGTCGCTCCATAGAGTCGGGCACAGTGCCGTTGCACAGATATTGCTCTATCATGCGGTGAAGGTGAGTGCCTTTCTGGCTCTCCAGCGATGCGTTGCACGCCCATTCGTCGCGCAATATCGCTGCCTTGTGCCTGTCGTTGAACGACTTGCGCATACTCCAATACTCCGCGTCAAACTCCTTAAAGAAGTGCTTTACCACATTGCTCACAGGTGTCATTTCACCCACACCATTCACAGTGTAAGTGTGGCTAATCTCTTCGAAACTTATATTATTATCTTGAGGAAATGCTATTTTCGATCCGTTGATATTCTTATTCTGCATAGTATTCTTAATTATAGATAATCCTGATTTTGTTAATACCACATTAATTAAGTCCAAATATCGCCCTATAGGCCATTATTCTCTCAAAATTTACTGCAAACACCGTGCCAACACCCCACCATGACAATTTTGCCGAGGATGAAAACGTAGCATATCACAAGTTTTCATATGTCGGATAAGCCTGGAATTTCCACATATCAGCATATGAATATTCGAGCATAAGCGATACTTGTACGCAGTTTTAGTTCACTAATGTCCTTTAGCCGGGAACTTTTATTATTCCCCCTATTCTTTGCTTTTTTTAAATAAAAAGAGGGACAATATTTTGCCCCTCCCGAATAATATAGAATTAGAATTTGTCTTAGTGCTTGAATCGCCAGATTTGGTAGTTACCATCATCGTTACCTCTATCAGATACGAAGTAGATATATCCGTCGGTGGTCCAGTAAGGCTGACCGTCGTATGATTTGTTGATTGTGAGCTGGGTAAGGTTGTTACCGTCGATGTCGATGATGTAGAGGTCGCTATCTTTTTTGTCCTTCTTCATAGAACCGAACACGAGTTGAGTGTCGTCTGGACTCCAACGAGGATTCATAGCATAACCCTTCTTGGCGTCGGTGATTTGCATTTGTTCGGTACCGTCAACGTTCATCACCCATATACTTGTACTCTTAGCGTCGCTCGAATACTTTACATAGGCAATCTTTGTGCCGTCGTGCGAGAAGCATGGCTGATAACCATTGCCGAGAAGTATGTTTTCGCCTGTCTTCAAGTTACGAAGCCAGATTTCACTGTTTTCTACAATGACAGTTTCCGAACCCCAAAGCAAAGCGCCCAAACCGCCTGTGCGCTTGTAGTAAGAGTGTTGCACCTTGCTATAAATGATGAGAGTGCCGTCGGGGCTGAAGCTTGGATGTTGTTCAAAGGCATCGGTGCTTTCGGTAATCTGAGAAAGTGCCTTTCCCTTGTTGTCGAACATGGTAAAAATGTCGGAAGATGCTGCGCCGTCTTGCTTACAACTGAATGCTATTTTGCCAGTTGTTGCATTAAAACATGGGTGGCGGTTGAAGTTCTTGCCGCTTGTCTTTTGCGACATAGCTGCAGAAAATGGATTGTCCTTTTTATAAATGTTGTAGAATTTCTTGTTCTCTCTAACCGAGAAGAATAGAGCAGATCCATTATCGCCTCCAAATGGGTCAAGGCAAGGTTCTTCGTTGTCTGTTACTTGAGTTAATGTTGTCAAACTCTCTCCTGACATAGTGATGGCGTATTTCTTTTTGCCATAGCATGCTATAGATACGCCTGCAACTAATGTTAAAATTATAAATTTCTTCATATTGTAGTAGATTTTTTATGTATTCGTCTGTAAGAATCAATCGTCGCAGATGTACAAAAGTAATTATTTTCGCTATAAATGCAAAAAAATAATTTAGAAAAAGATTCTCTTGGTGAGAATTTTGACTTGGTGATTACAAATTATGTGATTCTACGCGGTGTGGTTTTCCCAATTTATGCTTTTAGCACATGTAATGGTATCGTTCGTGGCTAACCTTTTGATGTAAGAACAGTTTTGTCGGGGCATAAAAAAATTCACCCCCGAGAGCTTGGCCGGGGTGGCTGGCTTTCGGGGGTTGAGTGAGATTATTGTTCTATTATTGGAAGTGTTGAGCCTATGTTTCGGAATGGGATTTTGGCGGCGTCGGGCAGGATTTTTAGTATCGGCGC
>CALZAF010000157.1 GCA_945612775.1 uncultured bacterium
GTATCTGTGGAGTAACCGCTGGCGCGGGAAAGTGATTTGAGCCAAAACAATAAAATAAACTTCGCATCGATTGGGCGGGAGCAATTTTCCCTTTCCGAATCGGTGCGAAGCCTTTTTTAATTATTTGCCGTTTAGAACCAGATTGGCGTTATTGTGCCACATTATTTACCACATTGCCTGCGATGAAGCCCTTTAGGTTAGAAGTGAGGGTGTCGATAAGGCGTATTCGGGCAGCTTGGCTTGCCCAAGCGATGTGTGGCGTAATGTGGCAATTTCGAGCCGAGAGCAGCGGATTGTCGTGTGCAGGAGGCTCGGTAGAGAGCACATCGACAGCAGCGGCAGCAATCTTGCCGTTGTTGAGCGCGTCGGCGAGGTCTTGTTCGCATACCAGCGGGCCTCGGCCGGTGTTGATGACGATAGCCGAAGGCTTCATGGTGGCGAGTCGCTCGGCATTCACCAGATGCTTAGTTTCGGGGGTGAGAGGGCAGTGCAGCGAAAGCACGTCGCTGGATGCGAAAAGTTGGTCGAGAGGCATTTTTGTGATTCCCTCGGCGAGCGCTTCTTGGGGTTTTGAAGTGAAAGCAGCAACCTTCATGCCCAGTGCGAGCGCAATTTTTGCCACAGCCGAGCCAGTTTGACCCAGTCCTACGATACCCATCTGCTTGCCGCAGAGTTCGATGAGCGGAGCCGAATAGAAGCAGAAATCCTGACAGTTAGCCCACATGCCGCTGTGCACTTGAGCATCGTGCAGAGCCACTTGATTGGTGATGTTGAGCAGGTGAGCAAACACCATCTGCGCCACCGATGGGGTGCTATAGGCAGGCACATTGGTCACCACAATGCCGCGCAGGCGGGCAGCGTCGATATCTACCACATTATATCCTGTGGCCATAACGCCTATGTATTTAAGTTTAGGCAGAGCGTCCATCACGTCGGCAGAGATAATCACTTTGTTGGTGAGCACAGCCTCGGCATCGACGCAGCGCTCCACTACGAGGTCGGGCGCAGTGCGGTCATAGACGGTGAGTTCGCCTAATTGCTTAATCCCGTCCCAAGAGAGGTCGCCGCAATTTGTGGTATAGGCATCGAGAATAACTATTTTCATAATCAAATATTATTTTTTAATGTGTAAATGCTAAATATGGCATCAACTGATGGCAGAAATTACATGCCGCAAAGGCTGATGCGATACAAATTTACAAAATAATTGAATAAGTAGTAGCGAAAACTAAAATTAATGTGTCGGCGTAGGCAATGAGGACAAAATGGGCGAAATAAAGGAGCAAAGGCATATATAAATAATGCGAGAAAACAAAACAAAGGAGCAAACTTGTTGGTTTTGCCGACGATTTGCATTATCTTTGTAGTCAGAAAATAACAACAAAACATAGATATCAAGATATGAAGAAGATTGTAGAAGAACAAGGCGTAGAAGTAGAAGACTTCAAGGCTGCAGTATCAGAAGAAAAGCCAGATTATGTGCCAACTCCTCAAAACGAGTTGTTCCTTGCCGACTATAAGCCAGCCAAGGTGGCAGTGGTAATCGGTTTGATTTCGTTGGTGATTTGGGCAGTAGCAGAATTTGTGATAGCGTAATCACGAGAGGTCTTTATTGATTGATAATAAGGTATAAAGTCCGGCAGGGATAAGCATCCTTGTCGGGCTTAATTATTCATAGAAGCGAAAAACCTTGAACAAAATGCTCCAACTACGAAAAAAAATTATAACTTTGTAAATGTATAATGCAACTAACTAACTAAACCAATATAAAACTAAAAAACTCAAGTAATTATGGCAAAACCATATGTAATAGGTGTAGATATGGGCGGCACAAATACCTGCTTTGGTATTGTTGACGCACGTGGTAATGTGATTGCGAGCAGCTCGATTAAGACTCGTAAGCATGCAGATATCAACGATTATATCGATGAATTGTACCAAGAGTTAAACAAGTTGATTGTAGAAAATGATGCAGTTGACAAGATCAACGGCATAGGCGTTGGAGCACCTAACGGCAACTACTTCACAGGTATGATAGAAGATGCACCAAACTTGCCATGGCCAAGTCCAATACCATTGGCACAGCTCATTAGCGACAAGTTCGGCATTCCATGTATCATTACCAATGACGCAAATGCTGCAGCATTGGGTGAAATGACCTACGGTGTGGCACGCGGCTTGAAGGATTTCATCATGATTACCCTCGGCACAGGTGTAGGTAGCGGTATCGTGGTAAATGGTCAGATGGTGTATGGCCACAACGGTTTCGCAGGCGAATTGGGACACGTAGTGGTAAAGCCAAGCAACGGCCGTCAATGCGGATGTGGTCACACAGGATGTCTCGAAGCATACTGCTCGGCAACAGGTGTGGCTCGCACAGCACGCGAATTCCTCGAAATTCGCAAGGAAGACTCTTTGCTCCGTGCAGTGCCATTGGATGAAATCACTTCGAAGGACGTTTATGATGCAGCTGTTAAGGGCGATGCTATCGCAAAGGAAATCTTCGACTACACTGGTTCAATCCTCGGTAAGGCTCTCGCTGACTTCTGCGCATTCTCTGCTCCTGAAGCATTCGTTCTCTTCGGCGGTTTGACCAAATCGGGCGAATACTTGTTGAAGCCAATCCGCGAAGCTCTTTACAGCAATGTATTGGGTATCTTCAGCGATGTTAAGCTTCTCGTTTCGGAATTGAAGGAAAGCGATGCTGCAGTGCTTGGCGCTTCAGCTCTTGGCTGGGAAGCAAAGGAGGTCTAAATTTAGCAACGAAAATACACATATTAGCATAAATTGACTACTGCCAGTCGAGGCGCTGTGTGCTTCGATTGGCAGTATCTGCATATATTTAGGTTAGAAAACATTAAACTAAAGTCTATGAAAATAGAAATGATTAAGAAACTCGGTGCAGTGTGTGCCGTGGCATTGGCTATGTCGGGTTGCGTGGCCGAGAAAGAAGAAGGCGTGAAGCTGACTGATGCCCTTGATGGTAGCGCGTGGAGCGCATCGCAATGGATATCGGTGGTGGATGCCCCAGTGGTGGAGGGCGTGGTGCAAGATGGCACTCGAGCTGCCGATGGAGCTAACTGGTTTGTGTCAACGCTGAAAAATGAGAAGAAAGTGGTGTCGGCAAAGTGGATGACCACAGGTCTCGGCGTGTATGACATCTATATCAACGGCAAATTGATAGGCAACGAGGTGCTCAAGCCCGGCTTTACCCATCCCGAAAAGACGAAACGGTCGTTTACCTACGATGTGACAGAGGCAATAGCCACCGAGCAAGGCGCAGAAAATGTGCTGTCGGCGCAAGTAACGCCTGGATGGTGGGCTGACAAGATTGTAACCCCTGGCGGCCATGAAGGTATGATAGGTCGCAAGTGCGCATTTCGAGGCGTGATGGAATTGACCTACGACGACGGTACAAAAGCACTCTTCGGCACCGATACAGTGGCGTGGAAGGCAGGTATAGCGGGTCCGGTGAAGCATGCAGCAATCTTCGACGGCGAAGTGTATGATGCTCGCATCAAGCCCGGCTACGAGACTCCCGAACTGCTCAAAACACCAGAAATTAACACCGAATTTGCAGGCGAAATAGTGCCTACATGCGGTGCAGAGATATATTTACGCGAAGATTTGGCGCTTTCGCCAGTTAAAGCCTATACATGGGAAGGTGTAGAAGGTGAGAGCGAAGAAGAATATGGCAAGGTGGTGATAAAGAAAGAATTTGCCGAAGGCGAGGTGCTTGAGGTTCATCCTGGTGAACGCCTCGTGGTGGATTTCGGTCAGAATTGTGCCGCTGTACCATCGTTTGTGTTCGCAGCTAAGGAAGGCACAACGCTCACATGCGAAGTGTCGGAACTCCTAAACGACGGCAACGGTGCGAAAAATCGCGGAATGGATGGTCCGGAAGGCAGCGTCCATCGCTTGAATCTACGTATCCCCGATACAGGCATGAAACTCGAATACACCTTTGCGGCAAACGAAGAAGCTGTGACATATCAGCCTCGCTGTACATTCTTCGGATATAGATTGGTGTCGATTACAGCGAGCGACGATGTAACCATACATAGCATCCACTCGGTGCCGGTAACTTCGATTGCCAAAACACTCGAAACAGGTGTGATTACCACTGGCGACGAATCGATTAACAAGTTGATTTCTAATACATATTGGGGGCAGCTGTCGAATTATCTGTCAGTACCTACCGACTGCCCACAGCGCAACGAGCGACTTGGCTGGACAGCCGATACGCAAGTATTCTCCGAAACCGGAACATTCTTTGCCGACACGCGCGCCTTCTTCCATAAATGGATGCGCGATATGCGCGACACTCAGAGCCCTGCCGGCGGATTTCCAGGTGTAGCACCTTGGGCGCAATATGGCGCAGAACCGCAGTCGATGATGCGCCTCGGATGGTCGGATGCAGGTGTGATAGTGCCTTGGGTGGTTTGGAAACAGTTTGGCGACTCAGAAATTGTGGCAGAGAACTGGGAAGCGATGGAAAAACTGATGAACCACATAGATGAAACAAAATACGACCATCATGCCCTCGCTGCCGAAAATGGCAACTACCAATGGGCCGACTGGTTGAGCTACGAGCCGCTTGAATCTTGCTCAGGCTTGATGCGTGATGTAGATGCTAAGGGAAATTGGTTCACTCGCCCCGAAACCTACGACTATTGGAACTATCTTAGCGCAAGCTATTGGGCAATCAACGCCTCGATGATGCGTGACATGGCTGCCGCTACAGGCAGAGATGCTGCAAAATATGAGGCAATGACCCAGCGCGCAAAGGAATATCTTCGCACAACATTCCTCAACGAAGATGGTACATTCAAGACCGAAATTCTCAACACCATGCAGACTCCAGCACTCTTCGCGCTGAAGAATGGATTGGTGGAAGGCACTGCTAAAGAGAACCTTGTGGCTCGTCTGCGCCAAAACTTTGCTGAGCATGAGAATTGCTTGCAAACGGGTTTCTTGGGCACATCTATCTTGATGCCTACGCTCACCGAAAATGGCATGATAGACATAGCTTACGAACTCCTATTCCAGCGCAAGAACCCAAGTTGGCTCTACTCGGTGGACAACGGTGCTACCACCATCTGGGAACGCTGGAACAGCTATATGATTGACAAGGGAATGGGCCCACAAGGCATGAATAGCTTCAATCACTATGCCTACGGCGTGGTTTGCGGTTGGATTTGGTCGAGCGTGGCAGGCATTGCCACCGATGTGGCGCAGCCGGGATTTAAGCACATAATCATGAAACCTCAGCCCGATAAGCGATTAGGCTTCGTAAAAGCCGAATACAAGTCGGCGTCAGGCTTAATTAAGAGTGAATGGCGCTATGAAGGCGACGTTTGGAAGTGGACATTTACTATTCCTGAAGGAGCAACGGCATCGGTGACCTTGCCAGGCGAAACCGAAGCAAAAGAATACACCGCAGGCACATATTCGGTAGAGAAATAGTGCATAGCGGCACAATATAAGTTGAGGTGCGACAGGTCAAACTACTGCCGCACCTCAATAGTAATAATAAGGCGCAATATTTTCCCCAAAATTTAGGCGAAAAAGTAAAAACCATCGGCGATGCTATGATGCGTGCCGATGGTTTTCTGGGATATTATGAA
>CALZAF010000158.1 GCA_945612775.1 uncultured bacterium
AAGAAATCACATTTTTGGATATAACCATGCTCAAGATTATCATCTGGGCGACGATGCTTTGAGAGTTTTTGCATAATTTGTCAAGCAAGCTCTCAAAGCATCTTTTGCTATTCCCTCATATTCAGCCAAATGGGCTACTACATGCCATTAAAGATGCCAAAATCAACCACTTAGCACTTAGCCTACCGAGTTTTATCAGCCAATCTGTTTATTTTCAACGAATTACATTTAAAGCACACAAAGGCATTTTCGTATATACAATAAATATTTTTATGCAGAAATGTTGTTAAAGGTCTGAAAATTTTGTATCTTCGCAAAGATATACCTAAATGTTTGAAACAAATATTTATTATTATTAACTAAACGTAATTTTTCATGCACAAATTTTACAAATGGTTCACCACCGCATGTATTTTGATAGCATCGGTAGTGACGGTGAACGCTCAGAGCGTTGCACCGACCAAGGGAGTTGTGCGCGTGAAATTGCAGACAGAAGTAGCCACCAAGGTTGGCAAGGCGCAGCGAAAGGCTGCTAATGGGCGTATGCTCACCGGAGTCAGCAAGTTGGATGTTGCTACTCGGGAGATTAAAGCGGTGTCGATACGACCGATGTTGCCGCCGAATCCTAAGTTTGCAGAGCAACGCGCGCAATATGGGCTTGATCGCTGGTATGTAATCGATTTCGATGAGACCGTACCGGTAGAACAGGCGCGTAAGATACTTGCCGCTACGCCAGGCGTAGAGGCATCGGAAGCTATAGTGCCGATGCAGCTCAAGGAGGGCAACGGCTTTGCTCGAAGATTAGCTGACGCTTCGACTAAAGCTTCGACTAAGGCTTCGAACGTAAGCTATATGTTTAACGACCCACGACTTCCCGAACAGTGGCATTATCAGAACTTCGGCAAAATCGGCACATCGGTGGCCGGCGCCGACATCAACTTGTTTGAGGCGTGGAAGACCGAAACCGGTAGCAGCGACGTAGTAGTAGCAATCATCGACGGCGGTATTGACTACCAGCACGAAGACCTTGCAGCCAACATGTGTGTCAACCTTGCCGAGCTTAACGGCACACCGGGTGTTGACGACGACGGCAATGGTTTTGTAGATGATATCTACGGATATAACTTCTGCACCAACAGTGGAGATGTTTATCCACACAACCACGGTACTCACGTGGCAGGAACTGTGGCTGCAGTCAACAACAACGGCATCGGCGTAGCTGGTGTGGCTGGTGGTGACGGCACCGAAGGTTCGGGTGTGAAGATGATATCTTGCCAGGTGTTTGACTCGCGTTCAGGCACATCGAGCGGAGACTTTGCCGCAGCCATTGTGTATGCCGCAGAGCGTGGCGCCACCATCGCCCAATGTTCATGGGGATGGAGCGAACCAGGCTATTGCGAACAAGCCGTGCTCGACGCCATAGATTATTTCACAGAGACTGCACGTTCGGACAACATGACTGGCGGTTTGTGTATCTTCGCAGCCGGCAACATGGGTTCGACTGGCGACTTCTACCCTGCTTGCTATGACAAAGTGCTTGCTGTAACATCAATGACCTATGAGTTGATGCCTGCAAGCTACTCTAACTTTGGTGCTTGGGCGGACATCATCGCTCCAGGCGGATTGTTGGACTACGGCGAATCGGGCGGCGTGCTTTCTACATTGCCAAGCAACGGCTATGGTTACTTGGAAGGTACTTCGATGGCAACACCTCACGTTTCGGGTATTGCAGCCCTCGTTTTGTCGAAGTATGGCAGCCCTACATTTGTAAGTTCGAGCTTGCGCACGCAGCTTGAGACATCGGTTAACGACTTCTACGGCTTCGGCAACAACGAGCAGTTTAGAGGTCTTTACGGATCAGGTTATATCGATGCAGCCAAAGCCCTCCTGATGGGCGACGGCGCAGCTCCTGAGGCAGTAGCCGACTTCTCTTTAGCAGCAGCTCAAGATTATATTTCGCTCACATGGACCATACCGGCATCGTCGGACAACAATGTGCACCATCACATAATCTATTACAGCGAGACTCCGTTCACCGCTGCCGACGATTTGACTAAGCTGAGCACCTCGGTAGCCGATACCAAATTCTGCTCATCGGGCGACAGCTTCTCTCACGAAATCACCGGTTTGAAATCGCTTACCACCTATTATGTGGCAATTGCAGCCGTTAACCGTTGGGGCAACGCCTCAGCATTGTCGGAAGTGAAGACTGTCAGCACCAATGCCGGTCCTAAGATGACCCTTAGTGTCAGCTCACTCAATATGAGTTCTACAGCCGCTACTCCAGAGGCTAAAGCCACATTCAACATCGGCAACGATGATGAAGGTATCTTGAAGTGGGGCGTTTACAAACGCACCGTCTCGATGACCGCTTCATCGATAAGCCGTCCGATAGTGGGTAATGTTAAGCCTTATAGCGGCACTATAGCCGGCACAGTGGTGAAGAGCAGCGCATCATCGACTGTGGCTCCTGAATATCTTGCCGATGATTATCCAAAGGAAATCAATTATTACTCGCAGTTGTGGGCATACATCGGCGATGAAGACCGTTCGTTGCCAAACTCGATGGCACAATGGTTTAAGGTAGATGCCGACACTTATCCTGATGGTTTCAACCTTACACACGTAAATGTTGATGGCGACAACTCGCGTTCGCTCAGCACCAAACCTGTGGTGCAGATCTACAAGGGCGATGCCGCTATCTCGTCGGCAACTTGCATCGCAGAGGTAACCCCATCGTTCTTTGCCTACAACTATCCTATAGCATTGCCTGAACAGCTACACTTCGCACCAGGCGAATCGTTCTGGATAGTGATTCATTTTGAAGGTAACTTGGAGGTTTATCCTCTTAGCATGGGTCTTGCAACCTCTGAAACCGTGTCGCAATACAGCTACATGAGTAACGACAAGGGTAAGACATGGACACAACTTGCCCAAGCACTCAAGGGCAGTGTCTATGAGCCTCAGGCAACACAGATGGCATGGACCATCAGCGCACGTTCGAACAATCCTGACTGGAGCGAAATGCTCGTGCTGAACCCATCGTCGGGTACAGTGCTCAAGGGAGAGACTCAGGCAGTAGAGGTATCTGCCGATGGCACTAAGATGGTTAACGGCACCTACAAGCTCAAGTTGCACTTGACTTCTAACGAGGGCGACGGCAAAACAGAGCATCTGTTGCCTATCACATATAAGGTAGAAGGCAATATGCCTGAGATTGTTGTTCCTAAGATAGTGAACTTCGGATCGCTGTTGGTGGGCGAGACCAAGACTATCGAGGTTGAAGTGTTCAACCGCGGATATGGCCGCTTTGCCGGTTCAAGATGGTCGGCAAGTTTGTACAGCAACAACATATCATCGTCGCTGCCACACTTTAGAGGACCTTCAAATATTCAGACAGGCTTCCCAGCTCGCACTAAGGTGAAATTCAACCTCACCTATACTCCTACCGAGGCAGGCACTCACACCGGCACCATCACCTTTACCGATTATTTGGGCAATAAGGCCAATATCGTGGTACAAGGTGTAGCCACCGAGCCAGCTAAGTTGGTTATCGAACCTTCGACCGTAGATTGCGGCACACTCACCGTAGGAGAAGCCGACGTACAGAAGTCATTCACTATCTCTAACGCCGGTAAGTATCCTCTCGAATTCGTATTCCCTAAATTCTCGCAGGAAAGCATCGAAGGACAGAGCGCTAAGCTTCACCAGTTCGGTTACACCGTATCATCTACTCTGTCGGGCTACAACGCATTTGCTTATGATGGCAACCCAGAATTGATCGGAGCAACCAACATCGCATCGCAGTTCACCGACAACAACGTGGTATCGTCGGCTATCAACTTAGGTTTTGCGTTCCCATACTACGGCAAGACCTATGAAAAGGCCTATATCACCAGCTTCGGTGGCATTATGTTTGCGCCAAACGAACTGTCATTCCGCTCGCCATTGTCGCCAACTTCAGAGAGCATCAAGGGCACAGGATTGATTTCAGCCTATGGCCAGCAAGTGTGGATGGGTCCACAATCGCGCGTGGAATATGCTAAGGTAGATGGCAAGTTTGTGGTGAAATTCATCAATGTGCTTGCCACCGTATATGGCGACGACACCACACCAATCAGCTTCCACATCACACTGTCGAGCAACGGCGACATCGAGATACACTACGATGACTACATGGCCGACAACGTATTCCAGCAGGGTGTAGGCCTCTTCTGCGGTATCAACGACTTTGAAGTGGCTGATGAAGTGACAGTGACAAGCGCCGACCAAGGCGATTATTGGGGTTCGGAAGAACCAACCGATGAGAACCAGCGCTTCCACTACTTCGCTACCGGAACTGCAGTGAAATTCGAAGCACCTAAGGCATCGTTTGTTCGCAGCCTCAACATACCTTACGCAATCGTCAACCCAGGCGAAGCCGTTGAGGTGGTGGCAACAGTAGGCGCCGACGCATCGCTCAATGCAGGAGCTACCTTCAATAACCTTGCCATTGTGACCAACGATCCTAACCCCGACCACACATTCGTGCGCTTGGAAGCAGTAATCGATGGTGCAGAATTGAAACCAGAGGCTGCTCTTGAGGAAGAATCGATCGACCTCGGCAAGGTGTTCCGCACATCGGTGCAGAAAGTGCCAGTTACGGTTAAGAACGTAGGACGCCGCACTCTTGCAGTAAGCAATATCGCCGTTAGCGACGCCGAAAAGCTTACGTTCGACAATGGTGCATTCGAGGCAGTAGATATCGAGCCAGGTATGTCGAAAGACTTCATCATCACCGTATCTACAGCTAACGAAGGCATCGTAGAAGGTCAAGTGACCGTAACTACAGCAGAAGGCGACCTCACTTGCAATATCAAGGCAGAAGTGATAGGATGTCCTGAAATAGCCATCGCTCCTGACCATATCACCGAGACAGTAGAAAGCGGCACGCCGATATCGCAGAGCGTAAGCATCACCAATGGTGGTAACGAAACCTTGCGCTACTCTATCGCTCCTGACCAGTTGGTAAGCCTTAAATTCCCTGAAAAAGAGGATGCAGTTACAAGCTATGCTTACAGCTTCTCGGGCGACGACAGCTCAGTGAAATTCAAGTGGGAAGACATCGAGACCAACGGTCTGGGTGAACAACGCACATTGAGCTACTACATGCTCCACGACTATGTAGCCGTAGATCTTCCATTCGAATTCCCATTCTATGGTGAGAAATACAGCAAGATGTATATCTACAACACCGGTTTCGTATCGTTCACCGAGCGTCACGACGATGCTTTGTGGCCTGAACCACCGGCTGAATTCCCACAAGGAACTGTATATACCAACATCATCGCACCTTACTGGGGCTTGCATTCAATGGATCAGACCAAGACTGCCGGAACATTCCACTACGTGACTGAAGACCGCGCCGTAATCTCGTTCATCGAATATGGTAACTCTATGAACATGGGTGTTGACTATCAGCTCATTCTTGAGAAGGATGGTTCGTTCCGCTTCCAATACAAGGGCGCATTCGACGAAGCTATCATCTTCGCACCATTCGGACTTGCCGGCATTTCTAATGTCGATGGTTCGCAAGGC
>CALZAF010000159.1 GCA_945612775.1 uncultured bacterium
AAAATATGCGGTAAAATGGCAAAAATGTTATTGTAAATAGCGTATTTGCGCAAATAAATAATGTTATATCGCAAAAAATTATTACTTTTGTGGCGACTGAATGAAATGCATGTGTATGCGGTCATAATAAAACGAACATGATTTGGGGCGCACAGCAGCTCCAAAATTTATATTTATAAAACACTAAATAACAGATGAAGGTATTAAAATTTGGCGGAACATCGGTTGGCACAGTATATAGTTTGCAACATGTGAAATCGATAGTAGAGGCATGCGACGAACAGGTGGTAGTGGTAGTATCGGCTTTGGGTGGCATCACCGATAAGCTTATCAGCACAGCGCAATTAGCGTCGCAGGGCGATGCCGTGTATCTGCAACAGTATAATGAGATTATCCGTCGCCACGACGATGTGATAGCCGGAATGGTGCCTGCTGAGAAGGAGGCTGAGGTGCGTGGCATAGTGGAGCCGTTGCTCGAGGAGTTGGGCAACATATTCCGCGGCATTGCGTTGATAAAGGACCTCTCAGACCGCACTCGCGACATTGTGGTGAGCTATGGTGAGCGTCTGTCGAGCGCCATAATTGCTCGTATTATCGACGGCGCACAATTCTTTGATTCTCGAAAATTTATCAAGACAAATACTCAGTTCGGAAAGCATCTTGCCAACCTTGTGCTTACTGAAAAACTCATACAGGAAGCGTTTGCCAATTTCACAGGCAAGGTGGCTGTGGTGCCGGGCTTTATCTCGGAGGATGAACGCACGGGCGAGGTTACTAACCTTGGCCGTGGCGGCAGCGACTACACTGCTGCGCTCATTGCTTCGGCTCTCGAGGCTGAAAAACTCGAAATTTGGACCGATGTAGATGGATTTATGACTGCCGACCCTCGCGTTATCAGTTCGGCTTACGTTATCGATAAATTGACCTTTATCGAGGCTATGGAGCTGTGCAATTTCGGCGCTAAGGTGGTGTATCCGCCTACTATCTACCCGGTGTTCCACAAGAATATACCTATTCTTATTAAGAATACGTTCAACCCTTCGGCTCCGGGCACGCTTATCTCCGACGATAAGAATGGCGAGGTGAAAGCCATCAAGGGTATTTCGTCGATCAACGATACTTGCCTTATCACCCTCACCGGTTTCGGTATGGTGGGCGTGATAGGTATCAATTCTCGCATCTTCCACGCATTGGCTGCCAATGGTGTGAGCGTTTTCTTGGTGTCGCAGGCTTCATCGGAGCACAACACTTCGTTTGCCGTTAAGAATGCCGATGCCGAGAAGGCTGTGGCTGTGCTTCGCGAGGAATTTGCCGCCGAACTCAGCACTGGCGACATCAGCGACATCACTGCCGAGAAAGACCTCGCCACAGTGGCTATCGTGGGCGAAAACATGAAGCACACGCCGGGTATTGCAGGACGCTTGTTCAACACGCTTGGCCGTAACGGTATCAACGTGATAGCATGTGCCCAAGGTGCTTCAGAAACCAATATCTCGTTCGTTATCGACCTCGCTTATCTGCGCAAGGCTCTGAATGTGATTCACGACAGCTTCTTCTTGTCGGAAACCCAGGTGCTTAACCTCTTTATCACTGGCGTGGGCAACGTGGGAATGAGCTTGGTGAACCAGATACGCCAGCAGCGCGACAACCTGATTCGCGAAAAGTCGCTCGAACTGCGCGTGGTGGGTCTTGCTAACTCTAAAAAATGCGTTTTCGACCGCCGTGGACTCGACATCAGCGATGTTAATTCGCTCTTGGCTGGTGCCGAAATGCCTGCAACAGCCGAAAACATCAAGAACGAGATTATTAAGATGAATATCTTCAATTCGGTGTTTGTGGATTGCACAGCGAGTGCCGACATTGCTGCAATATACGCCGAACTGCTCGACCACAACGTGAATGTGGTGGCTGCTAACAAGATAGCTGCTTCGGGCAAATACGATAAGTATAAGCAACTGAAGGAAATAGCTCGCAAACGCGACGTTAAATTCTTGTTTGAGACCAATGTTGGTGCCGGTCTGCCTATCATCAACACTATTAACAACCTTCGCAACTCGGGCGATAAGATTCTGAAGATTGAGGCAGTGCTTTCTGGTACGGTGAACTTTATCTTCAACACCATCAGCAGCGATGTTCCATTCAGCGCAACTGTGAAACTGGCTATGGAGCGCGGATATAGTGAGCCCGACCCTCGCATCGACCTGAACGGCAGCGATGTGGCTCGCAAAATCACCATCTTGGCTCGCGAATCGGGCTATGTGATGGAGCAGGGCGATGTGGAGAAGCACCTTTCGGTGCCTGCCGAATATTTCGAAGGGTCGGTTGACGACTTTATGGGCCGCATCACCGAACTCGACCCTGTGTTTGAGGAAATGCGTTCCGACGCTGAAGCCGAGCACAAGAAGCTTCGCTTCGTGGCAACGCTCGAAAACGGCAAGTTGAGCATCGGCATGAAGAAGGTGGATATGAATCACGCATTCTTCGCGCTTGAGGGCAGCACAAATGTGATACTTATCACCACCGATCGCTACCACGAGTTCCCTATGGAAATCAAGGGCTACGGTGCCGGTGCCGAAGTTACTGCTGCTGGCGTGTTTGCCGATATTATTAGCATCGCCAACATTCGATAACGCCATTGCGCCTCAGGAGGCGGATGTGTTAGCTGCGGCGAATGTTACATCTTTTTTTTGAATATAAGGCTTATGAAGCATATTATAATATTAGGAGATGGTATGGCCGATGAGGTTAGCCCTCAGTATGGCAATCGCACTCCGCTGCAAGTGGCGCACAAGCCCAATATCGACAGGCTGTGCAGCATGGGCAGAGTGGGATTGCTGCACACAGTGCCTGCGGGATACCATCCGGGCAGCGAGGTGGCGCACTTGTCGCTCTTTGGCTACGACTTGCCCTCGGTATATGAGGGCAGAGGTTCGCTCGAGGCTGCAAGTATGGGCGTGGATGTGGCGCCTGGCGAAATGGCTATGCGCTGCAATCTGATTTGCATCGAGGATGGAAAGATTAAGAACCACTCGGCAGGGCACATCAGCGATGCCGAAGCTGCGCAACTTATCGATTATCTCAATGATAACCTTGCCGATGAGAAAGTGCGGTTTTTCAACGGCGTTTCCTATCGCCACGTGCTGAAAATTGCCGGTGGCGACAAGCGCGTGGATTGCACTCCACCGCACGATGTGCCGGGCACGCCTTTTGCCGAAGTGCTTCCTAAGGCGTCTTGCCCCGAGGCTGAGCCTACTGCCGAACTCATCAGGCATCTTATAGCTCGTTCGCAAGAGATTTTGCCTAATCACCCTGTCAATCAGGCGCGTGCTGCACAAGGTAAGGATATGGCTAACAGCATATGGCCATGGTCGCTGGGCTATCGCCCCAAGATGCACACCATGCATGAGATGTATGGCATAGGTCGCGGCGCGGTGATTACCGCTGTAGATCTAATCCGCGGAATCGGCATTTATGCTGGGCTCGATGTGATAGATGTGGAAGGTGCAACCGGACTCTACGACACCAATTATGAGGGCAAAGCACAGGCTGCTATCGATGCTCTCCGCGGCGACTACGATTTCGTGTTCTTGCATGTTGAGGCAAGCGACGAGGCAGGCCATGAAGGAAACTTCGATTTGAAAGTGAAAACCATAGAATACCTCGACAATAGAGTGGTTGGCCCGATTTTGAAGGCTATCGAAGGCTTCGACTTCCCCGTGGCTGTCTCGGTGTTGCCCGACCACCCAACCCCTTGCGTCCTACGCACGCATACAGCCCTTCCGGTGCCATTTGTGATATGGCATCCTGGCGAAAATCCAGATAAAGTTGCCCAGTTCGATGAACTTTCGGCGGCTGAAGGTGGTTATGGTATAATGAGAGACGATGAATATATTAAAGAACTATTCAGAGTATAGATATATATATTTGTAGCAATATGAAGTATTACAGTACTAACAATAATACACCAAAGGTTGGACTTGGCGAGGCTGTGGTAAAGGCCCTTGCTGCCGACCGGGGCTTGTTTATGCCCGAACGCATTGGCAAGATGCCTAAGGCTTTCTTTAGCAACATAGGAGAAATGTCGCTTCCCGAGATTTCGTTTGCAGTGGCTTATATGCTTTTTGGCGAGGATGTAGATTCCGACGCTTTGAAGCAGATTGTCACCGAAACTCTCAGTTTCGACATCCCTCTTGTGAAAGTGGCTGAGAACCGCTATTCGCTCGAACTTTTTCATGGTCCAACGTTGGCTTTTAAGGATGTCGGCGCGCGATTTATGGCGCGTTTGCTTGGCTATTTCAACGCCAAGGCGTCGGAGGAGCGCATGGTGAACGTGCTTGTGGCTACTTCGGGCGACACAGGCGGCGCTGTAGCTAATGGTTTCTTGGGCGTGCATGGCGTGAGGGTGTTTGTGCTTTATCCGTCGGGCAAGGTAAGCGATATTCAGGAGGCTCAATTCACCACTCTCGGCAACAACATTACCGCTATCGAGGTAGATGGCACTTTCGATGATTGCCAGGCCTTGGTGAAAAAGGCGTTTGCTGATGCCGAACTCAATAAGCGAATGATGCTCACCAGTGCCAATAGCATCAATGTGGCTCGATTCCTGCCGCAGATGTACTATTATTTCTATGCCTACGCGCAGCTTGCTCGTATGGGTGAGAACCTCGACGACGTGGTGGTGTCGGTGCCAAGTGGTAATTTCGGCAACCTTACCGCAGGACTTATTGCTAAGGCTATGGGATTGCCTATCAAGCGTTTCATCGCTGCCAACAACCGCAACGATGTGGTGTATAAATATCTCCAAACGGGCAAATTTGAACCAAAACCATCGGTTGCAACCATCGCCAATGCCATGGATGTGGGCAATCCAAGTAATTTTGCCCGTATTCTTGACCTTTATCACAACGATTGGGAGGCTATTAAGGCTGATATTACTGGTTATACCTATACTGACGAGCAGATTGCTGCCACGCTTGCCGAAGTGTATCGAGAAGAAGGGTATTTGCTCGATCCGCACGGAGCTGTGGCTTATCGCAGTCTTGTGGAGGGCTTGCAACCCGACGAGGTGGGCGTAATGCTCGAAACTGCACATCCTGCCAAGTTCAAGTCGGTGGTTGATGAGATTATCGGCGACGATATAGTTATCCCCGACCGCCTGCTCGACTTTATGCACAATGCTAAGCGCAGCGTGAAGATGTCGCCGGCGTTTGGTGCATTTAAGAAGTATTTGCTTACTCAGGCATAACGCCCTTCAAGGCGCAATCATATTGCAAAGGCTGGATTCTTGGGTTTTCCTGCGGAATCCAGCCTTTGCTGCATTTTTGGCTTATTATATTATGTGTGATTTTGGGGTGGTTTTGGGGCAAAAATATCGATTTTGGGTCAAAATATGTTGTACAACATATAATTAACTTTCTTTAACAAATTGGTAATATCCCATAAATCAACATTTTATCGAAATTTAGGCAAAAATTGCTTCGAAATTATTTTTTGAAAATTTTGGTAGTTCAGATAAAAGCACTAACTTTGCACTCGCTTTCGGGAATGAACGAGATTTCCCGGGGCGAGACGGAGGT
>CALZAF010000160.1 GCA_945612775.1 uncultured bacterium
AAAATTGCACTTTTTCGATGATAAAAACAAGCAAAACCCACACTTTTTCGATGATTGAAATCGGCAAAATCCACACTTTTTCGATGATAACTTGATTTTAAGCCCCTCCGAGGCTGTGCTGCTGCCCCGTATTTAACACGGATTTCCACATATTATTTGCTCGGATTTTCACAAAAATTTAGTAAAATGTGCTTGCGAAGATATAAATCATCCAAACGATTGATTATAAACACATTGATTGCATCATTTGCACCAAATCGAGATTTTCCGAAAAAAAGACCTGCCATTTCATCAATAGCAGGTCTCAAATTTATGTAATACCTATAATTATTTTAAACAACCAAATTTACCCCCCCCATTTAATGTTTATTAACATTTTTTGTTGTTTGTTCAGCAAAAATAGAAATTTTTGTTCATTGATATACGCAAGAATATACAATAAGGTCAGGGCACTCCAGAATGAGAAAATTGCCTAAATAAGAGATCAAATTATTGCTTTTTTGACAACTCTGGCATCGTAACACTACAAACAATAAAAAAATTCGCTATATTTGCATAATACAATACTGAAAAACCCGAAAGAAGAGTTATGAAAAACCTTAAAACTATCATAATAGCGATGCTAATGATGCTGGCGGCAATCGGCAATCTATCGGCACAAGGCGGTCGGGGCATATATCAGCCCGGCAATATAGCCGAGCCGCTTTTCACTATTGCCGACAGCACCGTGCTTTTCTCGCCTGGCGATGCGGGATCGAAGTTCTATCGCATCCCCGCCATCTGCACCACCAACACCGGCACTCTGATTGTGGCTGCCGACAAGCGATGGAACCACAGTGGCGACTTGCCTGCCGACATCGATGTGGTTACGCGACGCAGCACCGACGGCGGTCGCACTTGGGAACCGGCGGTGACGGTGGCTGGAGCCGACAGCGAAATCGGCTCGGGCGACCCCGCTATCGTGTTCGACTTTGTGCGAAACACTGCCATCTGCATATTCACTCACGGCAACGGGCTCTGGCAATCGACCCCCGACAATAATGCTCATATAATGATAGCAAAAAGCTCCGACGACGGCAAAACTTGGAGCAAACCGGTAGATATCAACGACCAGCTATTCGCCGGGCATCCCGATTGGGTAACTTCGTTTGCCGGTTCGGGCCACGCCTGCCAGATGCGCAACGGCCGATTGCTTTTCGTGATTCAGGTGCGAACCGACACAACTTGGGGCGGCAAACTCTCGTGCTACGCCTGTTATAGCGACGACGGCGGCGACACTTGGCACGCCTCGAAGGTTCCGGGCGACTACAACGGCGACGAGTCGAAGATTGTGGAACTCTCCGACGGGCGATTGATGATGAGCATACGGCGCCGATATGAGGGATACCACCGCCGAATGTCGTTCTCCGACGATGGCGGCGAAACGTGGAGCGAAACCTCCGTTCACCCGCAAATCCTCGATCCCGCTTGCAATGGCGATGTTATCAACTACTCCTACAAGGGCAATCGGAACATCTTGATACACACTATTCCCTATCACAGCCAACTGCGCAAGAATGTGAGTCTGCTGGTGAGCTTCGACGACGGCAAGACTTGGCCATGGCATCAGTCCTTGGTGCCCACCGGCTCGGCATACTCGTCGATAACCCAACTTGCCGACGGCACTCTCGGTTGCGTGGTGGAACGCAATTCGCCACTCAACAATGGCGGCTACGACTTGGTGTATTATCACCTTATTCCATCGAATATAATTCGTAAATAATATAGAATCTGTAACACTATGACCATGCAGGAAAGTGCAAAATATCTAATGCTAATGTGCGGAGCAGCATCGGCATCGCTCTCGGCGGCAAACAAAGCCTCCGAGCGCCCCAATGTGCTCTACATAATGTGCGACGATATGGGATATGGCGACTTGGGCTGCTACGGTCAGCAGCAGATTTCCACGCCCAACATCGACAGCCTTGCCCGCAGCGGAATGATGTTCTTGCAGGCGTATGCAGGCAGCCCGGTGAGCGCTCCTTCGCGTGCTTGCCTTATGACGGGTCAGCACAGCGGACACACCGCCGTGCGTGGCAACAAGGAATATTGGGCCTCGGCATCGATGGTGCAGTATGGTAATTGCCTCGACTATTCGGTGGTGGGACAAGAGCCCTACGACCCGCGTCACGTGATTTTGCCCGAAATCATGAAGGACAACGGCTACACCACAGGCATGTTTGGCAAATGGGCTGGAGGCTACGAAGGGTCGGCTTCAACGCCCGACCGCCGCGGCATCGACGAATTTTTCGGCTATATCTGCCAATTTCAGGCGCATCTATATTATCCCAATTTCCTCAACCGCTATAGCCGAGCCATGGGCGACACCGCCGTGGTGCGCGAAGTGCTCGAGCAGAATGTGCAGCACCCGATGTTTGGCGACGGATATCGCTTGCGCAAGCAGTATTCTGCCGACATCATCCACCGCCGAGCTATGCAGTGGCTCGAGGGTCAGCAACAAGGCAAGCCTTTCTTCGGACTCCTGACCTATACCTTGCCGCACGCCGAACTGGCGCAACCATCCGACTCGATTGTGGCACACTACAAGAATCAATTCTTCACCGACCATACTTGGGGCGGCGATGAAGGCTCGCGCTACAACCCCGTGGAGCATACCCACGCCCAATTTGCCGCTATGATTACGCGCCTCGATGCCTACGTGGGCGAGATAGTGGCACTGCTCAAGCGCAAAGGGCTCTACGACAACACCATAGTGGTGTTTACCAGCGACAACGGTCCTCACGAGGAAGGCGGAGCCGACCCCGAATTTTTCGGCCGCGACGGAAAGTTGCGAGGACTCAAGCGCCAATGCCTCGAGGGTGGCATCAGAGTGCCATTTATCGTTAATTGGCCCGCAAAAATCGCCGCTGGAAGCGTCAGCAACCACCAACTTGCCTTCTACGACGTGATGCCCACGCTCTGCGAAATTATTGGCGTTAAAAATTTCGCCAAGCGATATGCCAGCAAGGAGATTAACGACGATTACTTCGACGGACTATCGTTTGCCCCCGAACTGACAGGCAAGAAGCAGACGAGCCACGAATTCCTGTATTGGGAATTCCACGAAACCGACCAGATAGCCGTCAGAATGGGCGACTGGAAACTTGTGGTAATGGCTGGAGAACCACATCTCTATAACCTCGCCACCGATTTGCACGAAGATAACGACGTGGCTGCCGATTATCCCGAACAGGTGGACGAAATGATCAGAATAATCTACCGCGAGCATACGGATAACCCTTATTTCACGGTAACCCTTCCGAAAGCGAGAAATTAACATATAACACTAACTATAAAAAACTAACAAGATGAAGAAAATCAAACTATTATTTGTGGCATTGTTGGCAACAATGAGCGTGATTGGAGCAAATGCCCAAGCACTATCAGCCAACACCAAGTGGCACTGGGCTGGTAACACCATCGTTACCGAATCGCCAGAACGCCCTGCCGGTCAAAAGGACGTTATAGGCATGGCTTGCCCAAAAATCGAAGTTGTGAGAGTGGCTTTCGTGGGACTCGGCATGCGCGGTCCTTCGGCTGTGGAGCGCTTTGTGTATATCCCCGGAGTGGAAATCAAGGCATTTTGCGACTACGAAAAGAGTCGCGCTGAAGCTTGCCAAGGCTATTTGAAGCGCGCAAGTATGCCTCTCGCCGACATCTACAGCGGTCCTACCGGTTACGAAGAACTCTGCAAGCGTCCCGACATCGACCTCGTGTATATCTGCACCGACTGGAATCACCACTTCCCCGTGGCTAAGTGCGCCATGGAAAACGGCAAGCACGTGGCTATCGAAGTGCCTGCAGCTATGAACCTCGACCAATGCTGGCAACTTATCGACCTCAGCGAAACCAAGCGCGTGCACTGCATGATTCTCGAAAACTGCTGCTACGACTGGTTCGAAATGAATACCCTCAACATGGCTCAACAAGGCGTGTTTGGTGAAGTTATCCGCGCTCAGGGTGCTTACATCCACGACCTTAGCCCATATTGGGACTACTATTGGAAGGACGGCGAAAAGGATAAACTCGGATGGCGTCTTCGCTACAACCAGCGCAATCGCGGCGACGTTTACGCTACTCACGGCCTTGGCCCTGTGGCTCAATGCCTCAACATTCACCGCGGCGACCGCATGACCACTCTCGTGGCTATGGACACCAAGTCGGTTATCGGTAAGAAACTCGTGAGCGAACGCACTGGCGAAAACTGCGAAACTTTCCGCAACGGCGACCACTCTACCACCCTTATCCGCACTGCCCTCGGCAAGGTGATTGAAATCCAACACAACACCATGACTCCTCAACCTTACAACCGCTTGTTCCAACTTACCGGTACTCAAGGTTTTGCCAACAAGTATCCTGTTGAAGGCTATGCTTTGGGCAAGGATCAACTCAAAAAGTCGGGTGTAACACCTAAGAACGACGACATCAGCGCTCACGACTTCCTCGGCAAGGAAGAAACACAAGCCCTCGTAAGCAAATATGAGCACCCAATCCTCAAGAAGTACGGCGAAATGGCTAAGGAAGTAGGCGGCCACGGTGGTATGGACTTCATCATGGACTGCCGCTTAATCTACTGCTTGCAGAACGGTTTGCCACTCGATATGGACGTTTATGACCTTGCAGAATGGTGCTGTCTTGCCGAACTCGGTTCGCTCTCGATGGATCACAACTGCGCTCCTGTAGAAGTGCCCGACTTCACTCGCGGCCACTGGGACGACGTGAAGGGCTACAGCCACGCTTACGCTGCTCCTGCCGACGAAGCTAAGGCTGCCGAAGTGGCTAAGCAAGCTACCGCCAAACTTAAGGAACTCGGCGCTAAGCAAGCTGCCGAAGCCGAAAAGAAGGCTAAGAAGAAATCGAAGAAGTAATATCTCATTATCTCAATAACAAAGGTGGCGGAGGAAGGCAATTTCTTTCTCCGCCATTTTATCTTATACGAATTTATGCGAAACATTCACCTATTCGCCTTATCGGCACTCATGGCTGCCTGCTTGGCTATGGCTGGCTGCTCATCATCGCGACTTACCTCGCAAGAAAAGGCTCTCATAAAGCAGCAACAGGCGCAATTTGTAATCAATTCAATCACCGACAGCCATTTTGTGATACAAGTGGATCGCGTTACGCCTCGCCGCGGCATGAGCCACGCTTTATCCTACGGCTACTCGCTCGCGGTGAAAGGCGACACCATCATCTCGCACCTTCCATACTTCGGTCAAGCCTATTCATTGCCGTTCAACGGTGGGGTAGGACTAAATTTCGAGGCTAAAATCGACGATATGCGTGCTGTGCGCAACAATAAAAAATCGTTCAACCGCATCGAAATCACCACCCACAACCCCGAAGATACATATCTATATATTATAGAGGTCTTCGACAATGGCAAGGCGCATATCGAAGTGCGCTGCCGCCGCCGCGAGACTATCACTTTCAGCGGCTACCTCGATATGCCCCTCGAATTGCTGTAATCAGAGCCTTTTTT
>CALZAF010000161.1 GCA_945612775.1 uncultured bacterium
TGAAGCTGCAAGACCCTAATGGCAAGGAAGTGGCTAAATCCGACACCCTCATTACCGGTGCCGACGGCCGCATTTCCGGATCTTTTGTTGTCCCTACCGACCGCATGAACGGCTCGTTTCGCATTATTGTATTTGCCGACAACGAATATTTAAATTCCGCCATTGTAGAGGTAAGTGAATATAAAGCGCCAACTTTCGAAATCACCTTTACCGATGCTCAGCGCACTTACCTCAGCGGCGAAGATGTGAAAATAAGCGGTAAAGTCGCCACCTTTGCCGGCATGCCAGTGGCAAATTCTTCGATTATTTCGACTCTCGAGAATGTTTCTTGGTTTTTTTGGTCGGGAAGCATAGATAAGCCACTTTCTACCGACACCATCACTACCGATGCCGATGGCAATTTCTCAATCACTCTGCCGCGCAAATTATTCGATGAAACCGCCCGAGTAAACCCATTTTATTTCGGATATAAGCTTTCTCTCTCATGCACCAACAAGACCGGCGAGACTCAAGAAGCTGTGCACAAATTCGTGATTGGCAAGCACCGTCAGATACAAGTTGACGGAGGGACTTTCGTCAACGATGCGCCTGTGAAACTCAATGCGGAAATCGAAAGTTCCGACCCAGCCGACAAGGATTTCACATGCCTTTATTCGCTTGTCGATGCTTCCGACACCACCAAGATAGTAGCCAACGGCTCTTTCTCATCAGCCGACACCCGCATCGACTTCACCAAAGTTCCTTCGGGAAAATATATCCTCAAGGTGCAAGATGCAAGCGGACTGGCTAAGGAAAGCGAGTGCGAAATAGTGCTCTATCGCGAATCCGACAAAACTATCCCTGTGGAGTCGGCGCTATGGATGCCCGAATGTGGCCGCAAGGTCAACGACAAAAATAAGGCAGTGATAACTATCGGCACATCGCTCGACGAGGCTTACGTCTATTACAATGTAACCGCAGGCAGCAAGGTGCTCGGTGAAGGTTGGAAACACTTCAAGAAAGGCCTCCACCACATAGAATTCGATATGCCCGATACCGAAAACACCGAGGTTTTCTTCCAATTCCACTCCCTAAGCGAATCAAAATGGACCACACATAAGTTCTCGCTCATTTCGCCCGTGCATGCCCGCAAAATGAAACTCGAGGCTGTGTCGTTCCGCGACAAAATCGCTTCGGGCAGCCACGAAAAGTGGACATTCCGCCTAATCGATAACAACGGCAAACCGTTGGCAGGACATGCCATCCTCGCACTTACCGATAAGGCAATCAACACCATTGTTCCAAACGACCTTAGGTTTAGCAGATTAGTATATTTCTCTGGTTCGGCGCTCAAAGTGTCACATGATTATATCTACAATTCATATAGCTCATCATTCTGGCGCGCCAAGCAGCTTAATGGCTACAATATTCCCGATTTTGGCTTCAATTTTTATGGACAGCATTTATTCTTCAGCCGTCCAGTGATGTCCCTTCTGGTAGCTATGGATGACGCCGTAGATGATCGCAATGTGGTACGTGAACGAAAAGCCAAATCATACGATATGGGAACCTCAGTTTCGGCGTTCGGCGTAAAGGCAGAAGCCTGCGAAGAAGAAGAAGAAGAAGCTTATCTTGAAGCCGGCGCAGTGGACTACAACACTGCCACTACCACACTTGGCGAGGCACTCGATAAGGTGGCTATTCGCGAATCGGAGATTAAGACTGCGCTCTGGCTCCCCAACATCACCACCGAGCCCGATGGCTCGTTCGTGGTGGAATTCGACGCACCTAACATCAACACCACTTGGTTGCTGCAAAGCATAGCCTACAATGCCGATATGCTTACTGCACGCCTATCTCACGACGTGGTGAGCAGCAAACCTATCATGGTAAAGGCTAACATGCCGCGATTCTTGCGCAGCGGCGACTCGGTGACTCTCGCCGCCGACTTGGCAAATAAGAGCGATGAAACCGTGATTTACTCGGCGATAATCGAACTTTTCGACCCTCGCACGCTCGAAGTGAAGGCATCGAAGAGATTCACCGATTCCATCTCTCCGATGTCAAACACTGCACTCACCATCGATTACACCGTGCCTGCCGACATAGAGTTCTTGGGATTCCGCATCAAGGCTACTTCGGACACATCAGGCGACGGCGAACAGGTGATGGTGCCTGTGCTTAGCGACGTGTCGCCTGTTACCGAGAGCACTCCGTTCTTCATCGATGCCAAACGCACCGAGTTCACCGCTCAATTACCCGAATTTGCCAACAATGCCCGCATAACTCTCGAATATTGCGACAATCCGCTATGGTACTGCGCTACAGCTTTACCGACGATTTTCGACAAAGAAGCTCGCACTTCTATCTCAGTGGCGCACTCGCTCTACGCACTCACAGTGGCTGAAGGATTGGCTCAGCAGACACCTCAACTCGCCGAAGCCATCGCCTACTGGAAGGCTCAGCCTAAGGAGCAGAGCGCACTGACCTCGATGCTCGAAAAGAATGCCGACCTGAAGATTGGCACTCTACTCGCTTCGCCTTGGATTAACGAGGCGGAACGCCAGTCGTTGCGCATGAACAGCCTCGACCGCCTGTTCGATGCCGAAGCCAACGCCAAGTCGCAAGGCGAAATCATGAATCGCCTCGCCGAACTGCAGATGAGCGACGGCGGATTTGCTTGGATTAAGTATGATGGTTGCAAGAGTTCGCTCTACTGCACCGGCACAGTGCTCGAATTAATCGGCGAAATTCAGCAACTCGGCTTCCTCAAGGGCAATAAGAAAGTAGATGCCATGGTGGCAAAAGCCATGCGATACTACGATGCCGAACATCTCAAGATATTCAATGAAATGAAGCTCGGCAGCAAGGAATCGCTCATCGCCTTCGACGCCTACGCCTACATTCGCCAAATGTTCGCCAAGCAGCACCCGCTACCCGAGGCTAACCGCAAATATTACCGCCGCATCATCAGCGACATCGCCAAGCATTGGGGCAAAGCCACCTGCGTAGATAAGGCATACCACGCCATCATCCTCAACCGCGAAGGCCGCACTGCCGAAGCCCGCCGAATCACCGAATCGATTCGCCAATTCAGCATCACCACCCCTGCACGAGGCATGTATTGGGATCAACCCGACATTGCATCGCGATTTACCAATAACCAAGTCGGCCAGACGGCTCAAATACTCCGCGCATTCCACGAAGTGGACAATCGCACCGATGAAATCGACCAAATACGCAAGTGGATTCTGCTTAACAAGCAGACCAACGACTGGGGCGGAACGAGCCGCGCAAGTCAAGCCGTATATGCCATACTCAGCACCGGTAGCCAATGGCTCGTCAATGGTTCTGCTCCTACCATCACCGTGGGCGGCAAGTCTATCGAGCTAACCGACGTGGATCGCTACCTCGGCTATGCCCGCAAGGAAATCTCGCTTGCCGACGCGCAGAACGCCTCGATAAGCATCACCCGCGCCGACGGCACTTCGCCTGCTTGGGGAGCCGTATTCAGCCAATATGCCGCCCCTATCACACAGATTCGCGAGCAGAAAGTAGATGACTTGTCGATAGCGAAGCAAATTCTCGTATATGCCGCCGACGGCAGCCTCAAAAAAGCCACCGACCTCAAGGTGGGCGACAAAGTGAGAGTAGAACTCACCGTGAAATGCGGCAAGAACATGGAATATGTCACCCTCAACGACCAGCGCGGTGCCTGCTTCGAGCCTACCGACAAGTTCTCGGGCTACGACTTCCAGAACAGCACCGTGATGTATCGCGAAACCAAGGACACCGTTACCAACATTTTCATTCCTTTCCTCAGCAAGGGAACTCACATTCTCCACTACGATGCCTACGTCACCAATACGGGTAAATTCGGCATCGGAATTGCAACAATTCAGTGCCAATATTCGCCACAATTTGTGGCTCACTCGGCTGGAAATTCGGTAATTGTGAAATAATTTATTATCTTTGTATGGGCGAGAACTATTTTTAACTCCTCGCCCATACTATTTTAAGATGGAGAATAATAACACTTCAAATATCGCCAACGAAACTACGCCCGAGGCAGAGGAAAAAGTGTGGTACGCCATACGCGTAACCTACAATCGCGAGCTGAAGGTGAAAGACGACCTTGACAGCCGCGGCATAGAGAATTTCGTCCCTATGCAGTATAAGCACATGCGCAAAGGCGGCAAAATAGTCAAGAAATTGGTGCCCACCATTCACAACCTAATCTTTGTATTAATCGACAAAAAATCGATGGTGGAATATAAAGCCACCACCACCCTGCCCATTCGCTACATTATGGACCGCGAAAAGCACGTGCCTATGGTAATTCCTCGCCGACAAATGGACAACTTCATTGCCGTGGCTGGCAGCTACGACGAACAGCTCATCTACCTCGAGAACGACCCCGGTACGCTCAAAAAGGGCGACAAGGTGCGCGTGCTTGGAGGCATATTTGAGGGCGCTGAAGGCACTCTGCTGCGCATTAAGGGCGACCGCCGCGTGGTGGTGTCAATTCCCGGCGTGATAGCCGTGGCTACAACTAACATTCACGCTTCACTTCTCGAAAAAATTAACGATTAGAATATGCTCGACGTTACTTCAAAAACAAAAATCATAGTTTTCGACCTCGACGACACTTTATATAAGGAGGTTGACTTCGTTCTATCGGGCTACCGCGCCGTTGACGCGCGCGTGAAAGCCGACTATAACTTCGACGGCGCTTTTGAGATTATGCGCCAAGCCTTCGAGGCGCACGAGAACCCATTCGACGCCCTCGAAAAAGCCATCGACGGCAACATCGACACCAAGGCTCTCGTTGAGACCTATCGCAACCACATGCCCGACATCGCACTGAGCCGCACCACCGAGCTTACCCTCGACAACCTTGCCGGCGAGGATGCTGTGCTTTGCCTAATCACCGACGGCCGCAGCATAACCCAGCGAAACAAGATTGCCGCACTCAAGCTCAACCGATATATTCTCGACGAAAACATCACCATCTCCGAAGAAATAGGTGCCGAAAAGACCGAACGCCGCGCTTTCGACATCATTGCCAAGAAATTTCCGCAAGCCAAGCAATTCTACTACATCGGCGACAACACAGCCAAAGATTTCTTCTGGCCCAACCGCATGAAGTGGACCACCATCTGCATCGAGGATAACGGTCAGAACATACACAAGCAAAAATTCGACGGCGACCGCATGCACAATCCGCAAATCATAATCAGCAACTTCTACGAAGTGCCATACATAATATTCCAATAATAACTTTAACTCATAAAATTTTTCTAAGCAATTTCGGAATCACCATACTAATTACAAAGTTTTTCCCGCAAAATATTGTGTGTGTGAATTTGTATATTTGCATAACCAAACTAAAATGCACAAAGTGGTTAGAATTAAAGTGTCGCTACCCTGCTTCGACCACTTATATTGCATAACATTATACCAAAGTTCAATAACTGTATTACCCCTGGGCTTGCAATTGCCAAAAGGTTAGCACCAAAATCAAACCCGAATG
>CALZAF010000162.1 GCA_945612775.1 uncultured bacterium
GTTGTCCATGTAGTCGAGCTTGTGCCAGCGGCGAAGGTCGAGGATACGGCTGTGTTCGAATACCATTTCGAGGCGGCGTTCGCGGCGTACTTCCCATACCAATGGGTCAACGTCGGCGTCACGGTCTGGGTCGAACGAAGCGTTGATGTCGGCGAGCTGCATAGGAGCAGTATTCTTCAATCCCTTAGCTGTAGCAGTATCGTCGAGCGGACGAGCGCGAAGCTTGTTGATTGATTTGTCGATATCGCCTTGGCTAACAGCTACACCGCCCATAGTAGCGAGTTCTGCCTTAGCTTCAATCCAGTTGAGGAGGACTTCAGCATAGCGGATAACAGGAGCATCGTTAGTGTTAGTCACCGATTGGTAGATTGGCTCTTGACCACGGTCCTTGTCGCTCAATTCCCATGCCTTGCGGTCGATAAACTTGCATTGATATACGAGTGTTGACGACGACTTAACAGGGATGTCGGCAATCGAAGCTTCGAAACGAGGGTCGCAAGTAGCACCCATCACTTCGAGTGATAGGTCGGTTGGTTCGCCTGTGCAGAGCGATGAAGTGGTGTAAGGCTTACCGTCTTGACGGATAACCGACTTCAAGAATGCGAGGTTAAGACCAGCTTGCGATTCGGTACTGTTAGAGTAAGATGCTACACAGTGGCGAACAGCTTCTGCATCGAGGAATTGGTGAACCATAAGAGGCTCCTTGCTCTTGCCAGCGAGGTCTTGTGAGCCCCAGATGGTGCGAACTGGTGCGTCGATGTCGTATGCGCCAGAATTGATAACCACTTCGGCAGCTTCGCGAGCGAAGTCGAGATATTTCTTGGCAGCTTCGAGGTTGCCTTCGTGAAGTTTGCCATTGTGATACTTCTGGAATGTACCCTCAAATAGGAACCAGCGAGAGATGAAGGCAGCAGCCACATAGCGGTTGAGCTTGTTAGAACCATCGTTGGTGCGCATATCTTTGAGGATTTCCTTCGACATTTCCATAACCTTGTCCATAACGTAGATACGGCTGTCGCGGTCCTTGTAGAGTTCGTCGATGTCGGTAGTGCTGAGCTCTTTTTCGAAATAAGGAACGTCGCCATAGTGTTCTACCAAGCGGCAGTAAGAGAAGCACTTAAAGAACTTAGCTACTGCGAGCCAGTGGTTCTTAGCCTCGGTAGTAAGCACGCCGTCCATGCGGTTTTCCACACGGTCAATCATGATGTTTGCCTTGCGAATCCATGAGAATACCATGCTTGGGCAGGTAAACTGGGTGTCGTAGGTGCCAACTGCAGTTTCGCTTGTGCTCATAACAGAAGTAGGCACAGATGAACTGAAGTTAGATTGCTTTCCGGTGCTAGCAACGTCGTCGCTGAAGCCGTAGCCGCGGAATGGCGAGTAGCTTGCACTCCAACCTACGCCATAACCTATGAAGTAGTTGCCATAGAAGCCGTGTGAATATAGGCGAACATCGCTTTCGGTTTTCCAGAACGCGTTGTCGTCGGGAGTATTCTTTTGTGGACGATCAAGAAGGTCGTCGCAAGACGATGCTGCAACGCAGAGCGCCAAAGAACATATAGTTAATAAAAATTTATTTTTCATGTCATAATGATTTTAGAAGTTCAACTGAATACCGAATGAGAAGTTCTTCATTGCTGGAGTACCCATACCAGTGCGGCCTGAGTTGTAGTTCTTGCCATTGAACATAGATACACCTGAGATAACTTCTGGGTCGATTGGAAGACCGTGAAGCTTATCGAATGTAGCGATGTTTTCGCAAGCTACATAGAAGCGAGCCTTGTTGATATAAGCCTTGCGAGTGATAGCCAATGGCAATGTGTAGCCAAGGGTGATGTTCTTGATGCGGAAGTACGACATGTCAAGAGCATAACGGTCAGATACTTGCAAGTTGTAGCCCGAGTTGCCACCACCCATATTGTATGCAGCTGGGTAGAATGCATCGGTGTTGTCTTCTCTCCAGTAGTCGCCTACGATAGCTTGTGGCATTGCACCGTCACCGCAGTTGAAGCCTGGGATAGCAAGGTTACCTGCACCCCAAATCTTGCGCTTGCCGATACCTTGACCGAAGATTGAGAAGTCGAATCCCTTATAGTCGAGACCTAAGCGGATACCATATTCGTAGCGTGGAGTAGTGTTGCCGATAACTGTCTTATCACCGTGGTTTTCTACAGTGTTTTCTGCTATTGGGTTGCCGTCGGCATCCTTCTTGTCGCGTGTTCCGTACCAGATCTGACCATCACCATCGAGGTCTTTATACTTAACGTCGCCAGGACCGAACTTGAAGTTACCGCCTTCGAAGCGATCTTGATATACAGCGTTAGGGTCAGCGAGCTTGTTTACTTGGCGTGCGCCTTCAGTACCTTCTGGCACTTCCTTACCGCGGTATGCCCAAGTTTGTACGATTTCACCGTTTTCCCATACGAAGTCGTCCTTCTGATATAGACGATCTACTTCATAGCCCCAAAGTTCGCCGTAGGTCTTACCATTATACCAAGCGTCGATGCTGCGGCTTGTACCATATTCTTGGATAGTACTCTTAGCATCGCTGATGGTGAATGTAGCGTTCATGCCAAGACCATTGCGCAAGCGGTGGTTGAGGTTAAGTGTGATTTCCCAACCGCGAGTGCGGAGTGAACCGAAGTTGCCCTTAGGAGCACCTGTACCGAATGTAGCAGGAATACCTTCAAGAGGCACAATCATGTTCTTGGTGTCGCGTTGATACCAGTCGTAAGTGATTGCAACACGGCCATCGAAGAACGAAGCGTCGATACCGAAGTCGGTAGTAACGATATCTTGCCAAGTGATGTCGCTTGCCACAGCAGCAGGAGTGCCTACATAAACGAGCTTCTTGCCGCCAACCAACCAGCTGAGCTGACCTTGACCCATAGTTGGGATATAGAGTGAGCTTGATACGGTTTGGTCACCAATCTTACCCCAAGATCCACGAATCTTAGCAGATTGAAGAGCAGGCTTAGCCCATTGCATGAATGATTCTTCGCTCACGCGCCAACCAGCAGAGAATGATGGGAACCAGCGCCAGCGTAGGTGTTCTGGGAACTTAGAAGAAGCATCGCGGCGGATGTTACCTTCGATTAAGTATTTATCCATCAAGCTATAGTTGATACGGCCGAAGAAACCTACTTGAGAATCCCAATAGAGGTTACCGCTTGAGGTTTGAGTACCGTTGGTCTTGTCCCAAGATGGGTTGAGGATATCGGTTAGGTTGGTGATTTGCGACCAAGAGTTGTCTGATTCCCAGTCAACGATGTTGGCACCAAGAAGGACCTTAATATTGTTGTCTTCGTTGATATCCCAATTGTAGTCGGTAGTGATGTTCCAAGTGTGACGCTTGCTGTTGGTCACTTCACGGCGAATGTGGTCAGGGTTAGAACCGTCGCTGGTGTATTGGAAGTAGTTGAGCTCATAGGCTGGCATAGCGCCTTCGGCGTTTGCCGATACTTGAGCACCAGTCTTATCTACATAGATTTGGTTGCCATTTTCATCCTTGCGGAGGATAGGAGAGCCCCAAGAGTTACACATAGTGAACTTAGTACCAATCTTGTTCCAGATTTGGTCGTTCTGTGCATAAGTATAGTCGAGGTTGAAGTGCCAGTCCTTGAGGATGTTGACGGTCAAACCAGCGTTGAACGACATATAAGTGTTCTGAATGTTAGCAGTGTTGGCTGCTTGCATTTCGTTATATGGCGAACGGATAGGACGGCCTTGCTCGTCGTTGCCCATTGGATAGGTGCTATCCCAGCGATATAGGTAGTACCATGGGTCGGCAGTAGTAGAGCTTGTAGCGTAAGCATAGCGCTTGTTACGCATAGAGTAGGTGAAACCACCGTGAATGCTCACATACTTGTTGATGTCGGTCTTAATGCGGGCATTAGCATTGTAGCGGCGGAAATCGTCCTTCTTAGAAGGAGCGATAAGGCCAGATTGGTCGAGATAGCCAACGCCGATGTTGTAAGAAGTCTTGCCAGCCTTACCGTTAACCGATAGGTTGTGAGTCATCGAAGGAGCCCATTCGCGAATCATATAGTCGTAAGCATCGAAGATACGCTTAGAGAACTTGCGTCCCTTGTTATCAACATACCAGTCGCGACCATAAACGAAAGGATCATCCTTGCCAATCTTGCCACCATAGGTAGCATCCCATTCGCGAGCAGCTTCGAGTGAAGCCTCATCTACGTAGAAGAATGCACCATATAGAGTGGCTCCAACGCGCTTCATGGCGTCAACGCGGTATTGAATTGCGTCGATGCCACCCATCTCGATCTTCTTAGCAGCATTCTGCCAAGAGAAGTTGCCCGAGTAAGATACGTTAACGGTCTCGGTCTTAGCACCCTTCTTGGTGGTAATCAAGATTACACCGAAGGCAGCCTTAGCACCGTAGATCGAAGCAGCAGCAGCGTCCTTGAGGACAGAGATGCTCTCTACGTCGTCGGGGTTAACAATCTGGATAGATGGAATTTCCACGTTGTCCAAAAGGATAAGTGGGCTTGAACTACCGTTGGCAGAACCTACTTGACCACGAATCTTGATAGTAGGGTCAGAACCGATTTCACCGTTAGGCATCACGATGTTCAAACCAGGAGTAGTACCTTGAAGACCACGACCAACGTCAGGAATCTGACGGCCGGCGAGGGTCTTTTCTACGTCAACCGAAGATACAGCACCTGTCAAGTTGATTTTCTTCTGTTGGCCGAAACCTACTACTACGAGGTCGTCGAGCTCGGTGTCGGTGCCTTGAAGAGTAACGTTAATAACCTTTTCTGCGCCCACCTTTACGGTTGCTGTTCTTTGACCTACATAAGAAATCTGTAGGGTGTTGCCAGGGGCAGCTTGAATAGAATATCTACCATCGATGTCGGTAGATACACCTCTTGTGGTGCCTTTTACCATTACTGATGCGCCAATAAGAGGTTCACCTTTGGAGTCTTTTACGACACCTGTCACAGTGTTGCTCTGGGCTTGGGCGGTAAATCCTGTATTCCAGTCGCTGCCGACCGAATAAGGAGCTCCCACTGCTAAGCATATCGCTGCGAACATTGCTAATGCTTTTTTCATAAGCGAAAAAGTTTAGGGGTTAATAGTCTTTTTGTTGTTTAAAGTTTTATGTTATTTGTAAAAAAATGTTTTGCCAAAATATAACAATTTACTAAAAATCGATGCTAAAAAGATTGCTAATGCTTGATTAACAACCTCTTATGTAACTTCCGATGCTCTAAATGTCCTCTTAGCACCACAAAATTATGAATTGTAATGGAAAAATCAAAAAAAATGTAAATTATTTTGTGTAAAAATCACTTAAAAAGTGTGTAAAAACATTATTTTGCCATTGTTGCGTGAATTTTAGCGCATTATAGGCAATGAGCACCCCAAAAGCGCGTCACAGCCACGGCGAGGCTGATAGCAACCCGCTTACTCACGCAGATTCCAAGCCGCAGTCGGATAATCTC
>CALZAF010000163.1 GCA_945612775.1 uncultured bacterium
ATACTGCTTGCTGTGGGGGAGAGGTGTAGATTCTATTCTATGGCGTTATCGCTTTTGTGCGGCTATGCTGAGCAGGCGGTGGCCTATGCGGCAATATAGGCATTTGCGCTTCTCGCAATACTCGCGGCGGAGCTGAATCAGCGCTTGCGAAGTGAGCGCATCGGGGCACTTTATGCCTGCAAATGTGAATTGACCCACTATCGAGCATGTCTCGGGCTTGAGGTCTTGCAGCAGCGACACAGCCTTGTCGGCGAGGCGGCTGTCGTGCAGCACCTCCGATCGGGCGTAGAATAGCGGTGCCACGGTGTTGATGAGCACTATGTCGATGCTGCGATTGCCCAGGGCGCGACTTTCGCTATCGGATGGCTTGCCGAATGAGAAGTGATTTGCCCAATATCCGGTGAGATTGACTTGGAAAATTTCGCGCAGAGCCTTTTCGTCGGGGGCGTCGATGATGCGGCTCATTAGGTTGAACCCACCATACACAAACTGCGCCAGCATGGCTATGCGCCTATGCGGAAAATTCTGCGGGCGTATGCGGAACATCTTCCATCCGTGGCTCTCGAGCGGCTGCAGCTGGAATTTGTTCGCCAAGAAGGCATATTCGGAGCAAAGTTGCTGAAAATAAGCATCTTCGGGGTGCGCATCGGGATAGAGCATCCCTGCCTGACCGAACAGGAATGCCTCAATCTGCAGCAGCGAGTCGCTGTGCTTCTGCATCAGCCGCAGCGGAGCGCGCCGCGCCAGGCGTTCGAAGGCGTCGTTATTGATTCCGAAGCCGAGATTGCGCGCCAGCGCCACATAGCACACGTCCTCCCAGCTGCCGCTGAAGGCATCGTAGAGTTCGAGCATACGGTCGGCTTTGCTTTGCAGACGCTCAAAGGCGAGCGATTCCACCCATTCGGTGATAAATAGCTTGGGAATCTGGGCTATCTTGTCGGCGCATGGCAGCTCGTTGGTGGCATTCATCAGTTGGGCGTAGCTCTCGTTGAATTGCGGATTTGGCTGCAGCACGAGTTGGGGAATGCGCTGGCCGTCGGTTCGATACACGGGAGCATCGTCTTTCTCCACCACATGCAGTATCACCGAATCGTAGGCACGGTCGAGATGATGGTTGTGGCGGCGCCAATCGCTGGCCCTGACGTGCATTTCCACGTTGCCAGCCCACATTTCGCCGTCGATTTCCACCTTGGCGTTGAAGAAGTCGGGCCCAGCGTCGGTGTTGAGACGTCCGGGATCGATGACGCGTACCCGGCGGCCATCGTTGGTCACCATGTCCTCGCTCAGATAGAGCTTATTTGCCCATATATATTGCATCAACTTCTCCATTAAGGCAAAAGTAAACAGAAAAATCGACGTATGCGCTATAAATCAGCAATTTTTATTAACTTTGCAGTTCATTTATAACTGGAACAACTCATTTTCAATCATTTCGATAATATGACGAATTATGCAAAATGGGCATTGCTTGCTGCACTGTTGGCTATGCCTGCGTTTTCAACTTCTGCCGCCGAGAACAATGGCGAAACCAAGCAGAACACAGCCTCATCGGTAATTAAAACTGTTGCTCAAAGCACCACTTTCGGTGGTTATGTGATAGGTTCAGCTTCGCTCAACAATCAAGAAGATGCCGTACATTCAAACTTTCAATTGCGCCTGGCTCGACTTTATGCCAAGGGCAAGATTGGCGACTTTGCCTATCAACTGCAGATGCAGGTAAACGGCATTGGCGGTAGCGCTGGCGAGAAAGGTCCTCGCATTGTAGATGCTTGGGGCGAATGGCAGCATTTCTCGTTTGCCCGCATCAAATTCGGACAGTTTAAGCGCGCTTTCTTGTTCGAAAACCCTATGAATCCTTGGGATATTAGCTTCGGCGCTTATTCGCAGATTACCACCAAGTTGTCGGGCATGAGCGACCGTTGCGGCGAGCACGATAGCAATGGCCGAGACATAGGTATTCAGCTGCAAGGCGACCTTGTGCCTACAGCCGACCACAGCCGCCACTTCATTCACTATCAGATAGGCCTTTGGACCGGTAACGGCATCAATCACGCCGACAACAATTCGCATAAGGACCTTATGGGCGGAATATACCTAATGCCGCTTAAAGGCCTTAAAGTGGGCGCTTGGGGATGGAACGGCCGATACACTTCGAGCACTAACATCACCGTGGATCGCAAACGCTGGGCGGCCGGATTTGCCTACGATGGCATCTTCACTGCTCGCGGCGAATATGCCCACAGCTATGGCTACAAGGTTAGCGACTACAATGCTGAAAACAATACGTGGAAGAATTCCAACAAGAGCGAGGGATGGTATATTATGGCTGGAGCTCCCGTAACCCGCGATAAGCGACTGCGCATCTACGCCAAGGTGGACAGTTATAGCGACTATCTGCACCTCGACTATTCGACCACCAAAAACATCTATGGCCTCACAGCTGAATACTGGTTTATGAAGAACCTGAAACTGCAGCTCAACGCCAATACCATCAACGATAAAGCCACCACTCACAAAGGCCTCGATGGTAAGTATTCTACCCTCGACCTGCAGCTCTACTGGCGCTTCTGATGGCTCATTGCCGCCGGTAAAAGCTTAGTTAATGGTCATTTATTGACCAGAAATGCAGTGTAGGGCAAATTTGAACACTTTAGGTAGAAAACAGAATAGTGCCGAAACGCACTATTTATGTAATTTTGCATCGGTATTTATCATACATCTATCGATTATGGGAAAAATAGACATCAGAGCAATTTTATTGTCAGCTCTAATAATTTTAGGTTTGGGCTCGGCTTCGGCTCAAGAACTGATAAAATATGGCGATTTCAATTCGTGGATAACTCGCAACATCAAGGAGTCGGCTGTGCTTGGCGGCAACACCAAGACAATATATGAAATAGGTCCTACGCAGACCATCAATGGCGCGAAGCCGTATAGCAACCTCGGCGGCTCGCCTTGGGCTACATCTAACGTCTATGCAAAAGTGGTGGGCGTGGTGAAGTGTAGCAATGCCGTAGTGCCCGAAGACCGCGCCGGCCATGGCAAATGCGCCAAACTTAGCACGATATTCGAACATGTGAAAGCGCTCGGCATCGTCAATATGGATGTGCTCGTGAGCGGCAGCATCTTCTTGGGCGAAATCATCGAACCAATCACCAGCAGTAAGAGCCCTTACAGCAAGATGGAGATGGGCATACCATTCACCAAACGCCCAAAATATCTGCAATTCGACTATAAAGTTACCGTACCCGCAGGCGGCACGCGCATCTACAGCAGCGGATTCGGCAAGAAAAAGACTCTGCAAGGTCAGGACTATGCCGAAGTATATGTGCTGCTTCAACGCCGTTGGGAGGATGCAGACGGAAATATCCATGCAGCCCGAGTAGGTACAGGCCGCGAGCGATATGGCAAAACCACAGCTAATTGGGTTAACGGACACAAACTCACCATTCACTATGGCGATATCACAAATCAGTCGTTCTACAAGCCATGGATGGGCTTGCTAAACGGCGAAGTGGTATATTACGCCCGCAATAGCAAAGGCAAGATGGTGAAAGTGATAGAAGAAAAGTGGGACGACGCCAATGCCACCCCAACCCACGTGCTCGTAATGGCATCATCAGGCTGCGGAGTAGCCTACACAGGCACCGTAGGCATGACATTCTGGATTGACAACATAGCCTTCGGCTACTAATCACCCAGAATTTATCTCGAATCACCGAAAAGCATAATGATATAAACAACAAAGGAAAACAACACTTCGCCCCAGCAGGATTATCCCATCCCGCCGGGGCGAAAATTTTTTTGTGTGAGTATAATAGGCGGCTGTTACCTATATTAGCCTAATTATCTGCCGAAAGGTGTAAATTACTGCGTTTTGGATGGGCAAAAAATGTAAATTAGTGCGTTTTGGATAGGATAAAGTATGTAAATTAGTGCGTTTTAGATAGAGTAAAATGTGTAAATTAGTGCGTTTTAAAATAACTTTTTTGCTGATTTATTGGTGATTATGATTTTTGTGTCTATATTTGCAGAAACATGCAAATGAATACTAAGAATTATGGCAAATACTACTATAATAAATAAGCGCCGATTGGAGTGGGTATTGACTGAGCAGCAGGAAGAGTTGGCTCGGCGGAGGAAGGATAAGTTGTGTCATCGTCCGGAGGAGGGTCTCATCGATTTAGATGGGCCTCAGGCGCAGGTGGTGATAGGCGTTCGTCGTAGCGGCAAATCTACGCTGTGCTTTCATGCTCTTGAGACAGCTGGGGTGCATTATGCGTATGTGGATTTCGATGATGAGCGACTTGCTTCCATAACTGCCGAGCAGTTGAACGATGTTCTGGAGGTGCTGTATAAGATATATGGTGATTTTGAGTATTTGTTTCTCGATGAGATACAGAACGTGGAGGGATGGCATCTATTTGTCAACCGATTGTTGCGCAATAAGATGCATGTGGTAATCACAGGGTCGAATGCCAAATTGCTGAGCGGCGAATTGGCTACGCACATGTCGGGGCGAGCCAAGGAGATACACCTCTATCCCTTTTCATTCGAGGAATATTGCAATGTGCTTGAGGTGGATGTGAGCAGGCGTACCACCAAGGCTGAGGCGTTTCGTCGTGCCACCTTCGATAGGTTTGTCAAGGATGGCGGTTTCCCCGAGATGATGCGGATTCGCGATAAACGCACATATATCAAGGATTTGGTAGATAACATATTGCTTCGCGATATAGAGCAGCGTTATAAGGTGGCTTATAAGGAGTCGTTCAAGCAGATGGCGCAGCATTTGCTCAATATAGCGCCCTCGCCGATAGTGATATCCGACTTGGCAAAGACATTCCATTTCCGCTCGGAGCATACGGTAAAGAATTATGTGGCATATTTGCGTCAGGCGTTCTTGTTGATAGGAATAAAGAAGTTTTCCACAAAGAGCAAAATACGCATGTCGCATGAAAAGATTTACACCGTAGATGTGTCGTTGATGAATAAGCGTGAGAATGCCTTCTCCGGCGAGAACGTTGGATGGAGGCTCGAAACGATAGTGCTTGTGCAGCTGCTTCGACGCTGCAAACTCAATGGCTGGGATTTGTATTACCTGAGCGAGCGCAGCGGCGAGTGCGATTTCTTGGTGTGCGACGGTAATAATGTGCTTCAGGCTATACAGGTGTCATACGATATTTCGAATCCTAAAACTTTGCGCCGCGAGTTGAATGGATTGATGATAGCCAACCGTGTGACTAGATGCGAAAATCTGCTATTGCTTACCGACCATGAATTTTCTGAAATAGAGAACGAGGGCAAAACCATACAAGTGCAACCGGTGTATGATTGGTGCTTGGAGCAATC
>CALZAF010000164.1 GCA_945612775.1 uncultured bacterium
TCTGTGTGAGAATATTCTGCTGCGGTATCTCGAATCTGGGGCTGAAATGGGCAAGATGATTTACGAAAAATCGGTGCTCCAACAATGTGAAGCACCGATTTTTGTGTACGCCCATGGGGAGTCGAACCCCAATCGTTGGAACCGGAATCCAGTATTCTATCCATTGAACTATGGGCGCATGGTTTGTTTGCCAATGCGAGTGCAAATTTAGGCAAAAATAGTGATAAAATGGCTGAATAAAGCCAAGAAAAGCATATTGAATGGCTTTATTTTCCTGAAAAAGCAATGCCGAAACCCACGAAGCGGTCGTAGCGGTCGCCTGGTTGGCGCTGGTAGAGTCGCACGATATATTCGTTTACGGTCTGGTATTTGTCGCCTTCGATTGCTGAGGTCAATCCTACGTTTGCCCCATCGGGGACCCAAAGATACTGGTAGTTGTAGGCGCCTTGTTTCAGAAGCAGGTCGGCGGTGTATAGCCCCGACGACATGTCGTAGCGCATTTCGTATTTCGGGATGAATTGGTGTCCGGTAAATTCGCCGTCGATATAGATTTTGCCGCCGTTCAATTGTCCGTTCATGTCGAGCGAGAAGTGAGTGACTATGTAGTCGGCCTCGGTGTCGGAGTGTTCGCTTTCCCAATTACGGATTGTGAAATAGCCGTGCTGAGTGCGGTCGTAATAGTAAGGTTCGTCGGCACGAGGCACGTCGGTTCGCAGATTGGCGTGGTAATATGGGTCGAAATACTGCATACTCACAACGCCCATCGATGGCGCATGTGTGGCAACGGTCTCAATTCTTCGAAATTCGTTGCCGGCGGGGAATATCAGTTCGCGATTGTGTTCGTAGGTTATCACTTCGCCGCTCACCATGAGAGGGTGAGTAATCATTACCTCGTTGTCGAGTCGGGAATTTTGCGATATAAATAGCTTGAGGTCGTTATAAGGGTCGCTTATCGAGCCTCGTTTGCCGCTTGCAGTAATCGACACCTGCTGATGTTGCTCGTTATAGTCGATATCGGTTCGCGATGTAGCTGTGGCACGAATCGACATTGTGTTTTCGCATACTGCAAATCGTGCTTGCAGCAAAATCTCGTCGGGATTGTCCTGCTCATACACCCTAACTATGTAGTTGCCCGATTTCAAAATCTGCATTTCCCTATTAGGAATGGCAAATTCATAGTGCACATAGTGCGTGAATGTGCTTGCAGAGTATTCAGAATGTTCGATATCGGCATAATTAAAGCCTGTTACATATTCACTTTCTTGTAGTTCCGATGGTTGCCAGTCGCTATTGCAGTGAATGAGGCTATAGCGGAGGTAAAGATTGTTCTCGCTTAGGTGGTCGAAGGAAACTATAAGCGGATCGTCGTCGAGCCCCATCACCCAGATGGGTGGGAAATAGTTGTTGCTGCGAGGAGCAACCTTCAGGGTGCGAAAATCGGGGTCGAAGCACTGAGTGTGCAGCGCTTGGGCACCTACGCGCAGCGAGAGCGATGCCATCGCCATTAATATATATATTATAATGTGTTTTACCATTCGATTGGAGTTTTGCCGTGCTCTATTAGATACTGATTAGCTCTTGAGAAATGGTGATTGCCGAAGAAACCGCGGTGCGCCGATAGGGGAGATGGATGCACCGAAGTGAGCACCAAATGACGATTTCGGTCGATGAACGCACCTTTGCCTATGGCGTAGCTTCCCCATAGGATGAACACGATGTTGTTGCGCTTGGTGGCAAGATGATTTATCACCTGGTCGGTAAATTCTTCCCAACCGCGGCGTTGATGCGAGCCGGCGCGATGCGCTTCTACGGTCAATGTAGCATTGAGCAGAAGCACTCCCTGCTTTGCCCATCGCGACAAGTCGCCGCTCTGAGGAATAGGGGTGCCTATATCGCTCTCAATTTCCTTGAAAATGTTGCGGAGCGATGGCGGAAATGGTATGCCATCGTTAACTGAGAAACATAGACCATTGGCTTGGCCCACGTCGTGATAAGGATCTTGCCCGAGAATCACAACTTTAACATCGGGGAAAGGTGTAGAATCAAATGCCGCAAAGATTTGACGCCCCGGCGGAAATATCTGCTTTGTGGAATATTCTTGGCGAACGAACTCGGTGAGGCGTTTGAAATATTCTTTTTCCCACTCGTCGGCTAATTCGCGTTTCCAACTTTCTTCTATCTTAATATTCATGTCGGCTATAGCTTGTTGTTGCAAATATAGTGTGAAACTTTAAAAAAAGAGTACTATTTTTGAAGTTATGACACTAAAAGGAGAAAAATTTTGATTAATTTTGAAAATAATTATAGAAATATTTGGAAATATCCTGAAATAATTATAAATTTGTAATGATTTCAAAAACGAGCAACAATGACAGCAAGGGAACACTTAGAAAAATATGGCATACGCCCATCGGTGCAGCGGCTTGCGGTGATGCAGTACTTGATGAATAGCAAGACGCATCCCACCGTTGAGGAGATATATGCCGATTTGGTAAAAGAAATTCCCACCTTGTCGAAGACAACTGTGTATAACACGTTGGATTTACTCGTGGCGAATAGGGCGGTGACGCAGATTACGATTGAGGGCGGCAAGGCTCACTACGATGGCTTTACTCACATACACTCGCATTTTTATTGCAACGAGTGTGGAAAGATTTTCGATATGCCGTGCGATGAGAAGCATTTGCGAACATTAGAGCCAAAAAATGGGTTTATAATTGAGAGCACTCAACTATATTACACAGGCATCTGCCCGGAATGTAGAAGCAAAAATGAGAATTAACAATCATAAGTATTAACTTAAACAATCAACATAAAATTTTTACTACTATGGCAAAGAAATTTCAATGTACAGTATGTGGTTACATCCACGAAGGTGATTCAGCTCCAGAATTCTGCCCACTATGCAAGCAACCAGCAAGCAAGTTCAAAGAATTGGTAGAAGACGAAGGTCTTAGCTTCGTAACCGAACACGAAATCGGCGTAGCAAAGGGCACAAGCGAAGAAATGATTGCAGACCTCAATGCACACTTCAACGGTGAATGCACTGAAGTAGGTATGTATCTTGCAATGTCGCGTCAAGCTGACCGCGAAGGTTATCCAGAAATTGCTGAAGCTTTCAAGCGCTATGCTTGGGAAGAAGCAGAACACGCAGCTAAGTTCGCTGAACTTCTTGGCGACGTTGTTTGGGACACCAAGACCAACCTTGAAAAGCGTATGAACGCAGAATCGGGTGCTTGCGAAGACAAGATGCGCATCGCTAAGAACGCTAAGGCTGCTAACCTCGATGCTATCCACGACACCGTTCACGAAATGGCAAAGGACGAAGCTCGTCACGGCCGCGGTTTCGAAGGTTTGTACAATAGATACTTTAAGAAGTAACAGTAATCTATATATTTGGTATAATTTGATTTTTACTCATTAATATGGCTGCCGTGAGGCAGCCATATTTTGTTGTGCAACGCTGTTAACCAGCACGCATTTGTTGTTCGATATGTTTGCAAATGATTTTGCTTTATGGCAGGGCTACTGTTTCGGGGATTCCGCAAGTGATAACCCGCACTTCCACATCAGGACGATCGTCGTCGTTGGCAACCTCGCAAGTGAATGAGAGGGTAGATGCCTTAGCCGATAGTTTTAGGTTGCCTTCTGCCGTTACAGTGATAAGAGTGTTGTAGTTCTTGTCGGTAATGAAAAGTAAGAAATCGCAAAAAAAACTGCAATTTCGCATATATCTTATCGAAAATAGCCTCACATAGCAGCAGGAAACCATATTTCAGGCATTTCCCCGGAGTATTAGAATGCCTAATATTATGGAATAAGATGGTCTTTAGGGTCGAGGAAGAACATGAGCATCCAATTGAATCTCTTAGGAGGATTGCATGTGCCTTCGTCGGCGAACAAGCGCCAAACGTATGGAATAGGAGTGACTATGCCATAGTGTACGTGAGCTGGAGTGTTGGCGGCATTGCCGGTTTTACCTAAAGTGGCTATCTGTTCGCCAGGCATAACGAGAGTGAAAGGTTTCGCCTCGATGGTATTGAGGTGAAAATACTCGTGGATACGCCATTTCGGGCCTAAAATTAGAACTGAATTGCCGGCTTTGCCTTTCATTTCGCGGGCATAAAGCACTATGCCACCAGTCTGCGAGTGTACCGGCGTTCCCACTCTGCCGAAAATGTCAACACCCGTGTGAGGATGTCCGCTTGTGCCTCGAGTCCAAGGCCAATGCCAGAAACTCGTATGATTGAAATCTGCTGTAGTGCCACAAGGCATAGCCTTGCGTTCGGGAATTAAGTATCCCAGCAGGATTATCGCTAAAATAGGGATAATGATTCTTTTAGTTCTCTTTTTCATTTTATCTTGCGTTATCGTTAGGAACTCGAGTTGTAATATTTATGTGACGATAGTCAATAATATCAACTTCTTTTGCCTTAATGCTATATTTATCAGGTAAAAATAATACATTTATAGCAAGAAATGGAATTATATCGCAAAAAAATATTGCTGCCCCGCTGTGGGACAGCAATAATTATGACTCTTTATGGCAACCTGATGAATTATTCTTCGGTTGCCTATGTGGCGTTATCGGATTATTTCAATTTCTTAGCAATGCTTTTTGGAACAGCGTCTTTATGAACCATAATGCTAAGGGTCTTAGCCAAGAAGTAGGCTTCAGATACGTAGAAATAACCACCGTAGATATGGTTGGTATCCCAAGAGTTCTTAACCTTGTAGTAGCGCTTGCCTGTTTGGTCGGTAGCGTAGCCTTCGATTACCATACCGTGGTCGTCGGTAGTTTCTTGGTTGTCGAACATTTCTTGGCGTGTCTCAGGAGTTACAGTGATTTCTTTGCCAGGACCTTTGATGTTGAAGCGCTTGTCTTGCTTTTCCTTGTCGCTAAGCTTTACCCAGCGAGAGAGCTCGGTGCCTTCGAGGTCGTTAGCGTCGGTTTCGGCAGGAATTACGGCAACACCATTTGCCCACTTAAATCCCTTTTCACTTACGTCGGCTGCCCATGCTACTGCATAGCCATTTTCTACTGCATTGTCAACGATAGCCTTGAAATCATTCATTTCCACGTTCATATATTGACCCCAAAGCCAGTTGTCGGCAACTTCGAGAGCGAAAGTCTTGTTGTATGGGTGGTGGTTATATGAAGTGAAAGCAATGTAGTTGTTCATATCGAGGCCGAGTGACTTAGCATACGATTGTGGGGTGTATTCTTTGCCTTCGTAGGTGAATGTTTCAGGCACTTCGCCGAAGTAAGCATCGAGAATGCCTTCGAGACCGCGAAGCCATGCAGTAGAAAGTTTGCGGTTAGGCTTT
>CALZAF010000165.1 GCA_945612775.1 uncultured bacterium
ATTAGCAATAAAAGTCGCCATTAAATCGCAAAAAAATGCTTAAAAATCAAAAAAATATAATTAATTTTGGTGGCTTAATGTGTGCCGGCGATATTGCCATGATAAATTGAAGCATCTGGATCAAAAGTGCCGGGGATGCATAGCGTGAACGATAATAATATTTACAACACGAAAAAACATAAAAAAGAACCTTATGAGACTAAAAATGTTTTTACTACTGGCTTTGATGCTGTCGGTGCCGGCAATGGCGAAGAATACGGGCATTAAAGGCACTGTAGTCGATTCTAAGACAGGCGTACCGGTGCAAGGAGCAACTGTTATGCTCGATGGTCAAGGGGTGTCGGCAACCACAATGTCCGACGGTAGCTTCGTCATCACCGACGCTGCTGCTGGCGACGACATAGTGTTTGTGTTCACCTACGGCTATAAGGACTGGTCGCAGAATGTGGTGATTAAGGCTAATGAGGTATCCAACCTGGGTGTCATCAAGATGGTGGCAACGCAAGGCTATGAGAATGCCGAGAATGCCCTTACCGAGTCGCAGATTGAAGACGAGGAGGGCAATAGCCAGACCATAGCTACGCTTACCGGTGCTACCGACAACGTCTATTATCAGGCTGCAAGCTACGACTTCAGCGTGATGCGTTTCCGCGTGCGCGGCTACGACTCGGAGTACACCCAAACGGCTATCAACGGCATTGCGATGAACGATGCAGCCCGCGGCAGATTCAACTACTCGATGCTGGGCGGCTTGAATCAGGCGTTTAAGAGCAAGAGCATCGGCATGGGCCTCGAGGCCACCAACTATGCCTTCGGCGACGTGGGCGGCGCCAACAACATCGTCACCTACGCCAAGGATTATGCCCCCGGCACTCGCGCAAGCGTGGCTTATACCAATGGCAACTACTACCTTCGCGGCATGCTTACTCACGCCACAGGGCTTAACAGTCATGGCTGGGCCTTGACCGCCAGCGCTGCTTTCCGCTATAGCGATGAGGGTATAGTGCCTGGTTCGTTCTACAATTCGGCAAGCCTTTTCTTGTCGCTCCAGAAGGTGTTTAACCCACAGCACTCGCTGTCGCTCACCGTGTTTGGCGCTCCCACTTCGCGTGCCGCCAACACTGCCACCTATCAGGAAATCTACGATATTCTTGGCAATAACCTCTACAACCCAAGCTGGGGTTGGCAAAACGGCGAAAAGCGCAATGCCAAGGTGGTGGAAGCCTTCGATCCAACTGCCATCATCAACTGGATTTGGACTCCTAACGAACGCCTTTCGCTCAATACCGGTGTGGCAGTGAGCAAATCGTTCTATTCATCGTCGGCACTCAACTGGTATAAGTCGGCCGACCCTCGCCCCGACTACTACCGCTACTTGCCTTCGTACTTCGAAGATCAGGAAGTGAAGGACCTCTACACCCACAAGTGGCTCACCGACGAATCGTTTAGCCAAATCGACTGGGATGCGCTTTACCAAACCAACTATCTGAACAATATGCAAGCCGACGAGACCGGCGTGGAACGCGGCTCGACCTACATCATCGAGCGCCGTCACAGCAATCAGATGAATGCCACATTCAACTCTACGCTCAACTTCCGCATCAACGACAACATGTCGCTCCAGGCTGGCGTTTCGGCACGATTGTCGCAGGCATCTTATTACAAGACCATCAAGGACCTGCTCGGAGGCCGCTACTGGAAGGACATCGACCAATTCTCGGAACGCGACTATCCTAACGACTACGAACTGCTGCAAAACGACATCAATAACCCCGACCGCAAGGTGGGCGTTGACGACCGTTTCGGCTATGATTACAACATCAACTCGATATATGCCACTGCATGGCTTCAGAACACCATCAGCACCAACCATTGGGACGTAAACTATGGCTTGACCATGAGCTACACCCAATATCAGCGCGACGGTAAGATGCGCAACGGCCGTTCGCCTGAGAATTCTTACGGTAAGGGCGTGATGCACAAGTTCGACAACGCCGGCATCAAGGCTGGCGCCACCTACAAAATCGACGGTCACAACAGCTTCACTGCCCATGCCTACTATGGCACCAAGGCTCCGCTATTCGACAAGGCTTATATCTCGCCTCGCATCAAGGACGACGCAATAGCCGACTTGCAAAGCGAACGCATCCTCTCGGGCGATATCAGCTATAACTTCAATTATCGCCGATTCCACGGTACTGTTACCGCTTTCTGGACCGATATGTATAACCAGACCGAGCGCACCTCGTTCTACGACGATCAGTATAGCACATTCATGAACTATGTGCTTGCCGGCGTGAAAAAGACCTACAAAGGCTTCGAAGTGGGCGTGGCTTACCGCCTCACTCCGTCGATTACCATCAATGCTGCCGGCACATTCTCGCGCTATCAGTATAAGAACCGCCCAACTGGCACTCGCAGCTACGAGAACGGTCAGGCTCCCGACACTACTCAAGTGGTGTATTTGAAAAATTATTATGTTGGCGGCACACCACAGCAGGCCTACACCCTCGGCGTGAAGTGGAACGCTCCAGGCATGTGGTTCCTCGAACTCAATGGCGCTTATATGGCTGACTCCTACGTGAGCCTCTCGCCAGTGCGTCACGAGGCAATGCCCGGACTATATAAAGTGTGCGAAACCGAAGAAGAACTTATCCAAAAGACGGCTGAAATCACTCGTCAGGAGCGCCTAAACGACGCATTTGTGCTCAACGCAAGCATCGGTAAGCTCATCTATCTCAACCGCACCGCTTCGCTCAACATCAACCTAAATGTGGATAACCTACTCAACAATCGAGATATCCAGACATCGGGTTACCAACAGGGCCGCTTCGACTACACCAACTACACTACATCGAAGTATCCTAACAAATATTATTACGCTCAGGGTATTAAGGTTTACTTAAACATTGGCGTGAAATTCTAATAACTTCAGAAAAAATAATTTTTTAATTATATCATCAGCATTATGAGACATTTTAAGTCATATATCACTTTGATGCTCCTTACAGCTATATCGCTGTTGAGTAGTTGTTCCGACGATTTCGACACTCCTCCTATGATGGTGCCTACCGCCAACCGTGTGGCAAACATCACAATCGCCGATTTGAAGGCTAAATATTGGCAAGACGAGCCTAACTATATCGCCACCGTTGAAGATGACCTCGTGATAGCAGGTCGCGTGATTAGTTCCGACGAGACTGGCAATATCTATAAGAGCCTTGTGATTCAGGACAAGACTGCTGCTATAGCAATATCAATCAACGCCAACAGCCTCTACAACACCTATCGCGTGGGTCAAGAGGTGGTAATCAGCCTCAAGGGCTACTGGGTGGGCAAATATAACTCGCTCGAGCAGATTGGTTATCCTGAATACTACGAACCTAAAGATGTGTGGGAAGCCTCTTTCTTGCCTCTTGAGACATTCGAAAAGATGGCTCAGCTCAACGGACTCCCTCGTCCTGCCGACATCGACACTATCCCTGCCACAATCACCGGACTTAGCACCGACGCTGCCGGACTTCGCCAATGGCAAAGCCAACTCGTGCGTTTCAACGACGTGAAGTTTAGCGACGCCGACGGTCAGGCTGCTTTCGTGGCTGGCGACGCTACCACCAACCGCACCATCGAAGATGCCGGCGGCAATACTCTCGTGGTTCGCACCAGCTCTTACGCTACATTTAAGAACGAATTGCTGCCACTCGGCTACGGCTCGGTGGTGGGTATATTGAGCTACTACGGCACTTCGGCTTCTAATGGCACTTGGCAGCTGCTCCTGCGCAGCTACGACGACTGCATCGACTTCTCTACCGACTTTAGCGGTATCGAAACCAATCCTTGGACTGTGGCTAAGGCTATCAGCATTCAGAACACCGCCCGTGAAGGTTGGGTAGGTGGTTACGTTGTGGGTGCTGTGGCTCCTGAAGTTACCGAGGTTAAGAGCAATTCCGACATCGAATGGAAGGCTCCTACCACCATCGGCACAACCCTCGTGATTGCCGACGACCCTGAGTGTAAGGACTACACCAAGTGCTTGGTAGTGGCACTTCCTCAAGGCAGTGCTTTCCGCACTCAAGCCAACCTCGCCGACAATGTTGAGGTATATAAGACTGCTATCAAGGTAAAGGGTACTATGGCTACCTATATGGGCACTCATGGCATCACTGGCAACACTGGTACGAAGGACGAATTCCGCTTGTCGGTTAGCACCGGTGGCGTTACTGGCATCAAGGAAGGCTTCGACGCCGGCCTGCCTACCGACTGGGCTAACATTAAGGTGCAAGGCAACAAGGCTTGGTATCAGACCACATTCAACAACAACGGCTATGCCGCAATGACTGGCTACAAGGGCACCGCACCATTCGACTCTTGGCTTATCACTCCTGCCATCAATATGAGCAAGGTAGAAAACAAGGTGCTCAACTTCCGCACTCAGGTTAATGGCTACAGTTCTACCACCACCAAGTTTGGCGTATATGTATTGACATCCGACGACCCAACATCGTGCACTCCTGTGCCTCTCGAATGCACTATCGCATCGGCTCCTGCTTCGGGCTATAGCGATTGGGCTAACTCGGGCAATATCGACCTAAGCGGCTATACTGGCACTATCTTCATCGGCTTCCGCTACGAAGCTACCACCGATGCCAACTATGCTACTTGGTGCGTAGATGACGTGGTAATAGGTGAAGTAAGCGACGATAACGGTGGCGGCAACGGCGGCGGTGGCACCGTGGTTTCGGGCACCGAGGCCGATTTTGAGACCCTTAACGGCGGCGAAGCTGTGGGTCAATACGGCACCTACAAGACAGCTCAAGGCTGGGAATTGAAGAACGGTAACGTGCTCAAAGGCGGCGAATCGGATAGCAACCCAGTGTTTAAGGTATTCGGTTATAAGTCGGAAGGTCAGCCATATTTCGCAGCCTGCATCAATGGCAAGACTGCTACCGTGGGCACCATCACATCGCCTGTAATCTCGGGCGGCATCGGCAAGCTCAACTTGAAGTACGCCATCCCTTACAGCGAATCGAAGGGCGTGTTGTTCAAGATTGAAATCCTTCAGGGCGGCAACGTGGTTAAGACTTTCAAGGTGGATAATGCCAGCGCAGCCAAGCTCACAGCCTATGATTACTCGGTTGACGTGGATGTGGAAGGTGAATTCCAAATCTTAATCACCAACCTGTCGCCAACCGGATCGGCTGATTCTAACAAGGACCGCTACGCCATCTGGGCGCTCAACTGGACCAATAAGTAATAACTTATCATAG
>CALZAF010000166.1 GCA_945612775.1 uncultured bacterium
AAACAATTAAAAAAACTAAATCTTGTTCATGAAAAGAATTGCTTTTTTTATGATTGTCCTGGTTGGGCTAATTGCGATTCCATCGTGTACTGATGGAGATTTTCTCGATGAGACGCAGATTACCGACCTCGATAAAGAAAGAGTGTTTTCCGATAGTACGTACACTGCCGGATTTTTAACTCAGATTTATGTTGATTTGGGCTTTGACACCCATCCCACTCGCTTCGGGCAAGGCGGTCTGCAGACCGCGTGCGATGAAGCCGAGTTTAAGGTGTCGTCGTCGATTTCAACTGATGTAATGTTCGCCACTGGAACAGTAAATCCTAATACTGTTTCGACCGATGCATGGAGCAAGTGTTACACCAACATACGCCGATGCAATGTGTTCTTGGCAAATGTCGACAAAAGTCCAATGTTAGAGTCGGCAAAGACGGTATATAAGGCAGAGGCGCGATTCCTAAGGGCGTGGTATTATTTTATAATGCTGCGTCACTATGGTGGAGTGCCAATTATAGGCGATAATATCTACACCGACAAGGATGAGATACCTATGAAGCGAGCATCGTTTGCCGACATGGTAGATTATATAGTATCTGAGTGCGAGGCAGCGGCAAAGGATTTGCCCACTCGTCGCGGCGGACGCCAGTTTGGTAGAGCAAGTGCAAGTTGCTGTTATGCACTTGAGTCGCGCTTGTATCTCTATGCTGCCAGCAAGCTATATAACGGAGTTAGCTCTGAGATTACCACCGATCCAGAGATGGTGAAGATATTAGGCTATCCACAAAGCGACAATGAGCGATGGAAGACAGCAGCCGATGCTGCAAGCCGAGTGATTTCGCTTGGCATATATGATATGTATGCATATCATCAAGACGATAAGGGCCAGTCGGAACCAGGCTGGGGCTTCTATGCACAATTCCAGTATCACGACTTTTTGCAATATACTACCTATGGCGACAAGGAATATGCCAATGGAGCCAACAGTGGCAATATCTTGACATTTAAGCACTCGAACAGCAACGAGAAGGAAGGATTCTTCTACTCGCCGGCATGTGGAGGTAATGGCAACGGAGGTTACATCTACCACGACCTTGCCGCTCTCTTCCCGATGAAGGATGGTAAGTCGACTGCCGATAGCAAATATGAATACGATGCCCTCAATCCTAATGTGAATCGCGACCCGCGCTTCGCCAATACCGTAATCTACGACGGCGCTACATGTATGAACGCCGGTAACGGAGGTTACAAGGTGCAGACAGCCAAGGGCTATGGCGCTACCATAGATGCCATCTACGAAGGCACACCTACAGGTTACTACATCCGCAAGATGACCCACCGTAGCTTGGCAGGTAACTATTTTGTTACCACCAGCCAAAACTACTTGCTCATAAGATATGCCGAAATACTCCTCAACTATGCAGAGGCAGTGAACGAATACTACGGACCCGACCATAGCGATGACTTGGGCGTAGCTGGCACGATGTCGCCCTACGAGGCATTGAAGAAGATACGCGAGGCAGCAGGTATAGAGCCTGGCGATGACGGAATGTATGGATTGAAGCAGGGCATGTCGCAAGATGAAATGCGCGAAGCCATACGCTTGGAACGCCGCATAGAGTTGGCATTCGAAGGACACCGCTTCTTCGATGTGCGCCGATGGATGATAGCTCCCGACACCGAGAATGTACAGATGCACGGCTTTGAGATTACAAAGAAAGCCAGTGGAGCTCGCACCGGCCGCGTGGTGAACGTGCGCAAGCACATTTTCCGTCCGGCTATGTATTACTGGCCATTGCCGTATAATGAGACAATCAAGTCGGAAGACCTTGTACAGAATCCGAATTATAATTAATAACAAAACTAAAACTACCTAATAATATGAAGACAAGAATCAAGACTTTGTTGCTATTGGTGGTGATGTTAGGCTCGGCAGCTCTTGTGGGATGCGATTCGTATAGCGATGATCAGGAATTGCTAACCGATGAGGCTCCAAAGGACATGAGCGGAGTTTGGCAGCTGACTACAGTGTCGCGAAATGGCATCGACATAAGCGACGCTATGGAGTTCACTAAGTTTCGCTTGCATCTAAATGCCGATAAAACGTATCAGATAGAGAATTATCTGCCATTTATCGTAAGAAAGGACGGGAATTGGCAGGTCGATGACCCGCAATACCCATTCCACTTGATATTTCAAGAGGCAGGAGGCACGGGCGAAGTTAAGACCGAGATTTCTTATCCAGTGGTCGATGGAAAGCGCCAGGTGTCGTTGACATTGAGCCCAGGACATAAGAGCAATAAGTATAAATACGTGTTTGTGAAAGTAACTCAGTAACACTAAAAAACTATCGAACGAATATGAAGAGAATATATAAGCTATTATTGATAGCAGCAGTAGCATTTGTAGCGGTGTTTGTGAGTTGTATCTACCTTGATAGTGTAGATGTGAAGCAAGCACAAGCAGATGGCACAATGGCGGCAAAGATAGACGCGGGTCAGATAGCCACATTCACTTGTAAAGGTCACATAGAAGTGGCAGGCGACCAGTCGCAATACGACGACCGACTGATTTTCGCTATTCTTGTGCCAAAAGCATGGAAACTTCTTGAGAACAAACCGGTGGTGACATATCGCACTACAGTGGTAGAAGCATGGGAGACAGTGTCGACAATGTCGCCAATCCCCGAGAGCACACACCCTAAGAATATGCAGGGCTTCACATGGCCCGAAGCGCTTATGGAACGATTTGGAGTGGGCACAAATGTGCTTAACGATATGGAATGGGTGGCATTTAAGTCGGATAAGGGTTATCACTTGAATAATGGCGACAAGCCGTATTTCGAAGTTACAGTGAAGTGCTATGTGGGTATGCAGAACCTACGCGCTCGCTTAGGATTCTTCATCAATCGAGATGATGACGGCCTTTCGACCGATGACCGCTACTATAAGGCATCGTTCAGCGACCCATTTACCGTTGAGAATGGCACAGGCTCGTATATCGACTTCTGTAGCTTCCACTACAATGCTGTAGAGCCATTGGAGTCGAATCAGGACGACTTTATCACATTCAGCTTTATCGGCAGCGCCTATCCTAACGATTTGTCGGCTACGGGCGAAGTTTACTTCAATGCGGTGGCTCACACTGATAATGGTAATACATATAGCGTGGCAGTTCGCGACGAAAGCACGCTAATGAAGCGTGAAAATTCTTTTGGTTCTACCTACAAGAAGACGATATGGCCGGCAGGCTTCTTCGGCATAGGCGAAGGTGAGATAATCACACTTATTGAATATCAGTTTGTGAATGCCGATGGCACTATCATCATCAATATGACAGCCGACGACATAGCAGGTAACGAACCTGTGATTGTGGAAAACAAGATGTTTGAATTCGAGACTGCGAATGAATAATCGGGGAAAATCTAATAATGAAAAATTTTGAGAATCTATGAATGATATCAAAAATACAATAATAAAGAGGTATTGCAGACAAGTGCTAACAATGGCATCCGCTGCGGCAGTGGCATTTGCGGGTTTTGAGGCATATGCAAAGACTGTTATTGGCAATGTGGTTGACCAATACGGTAATCCTCTTGCTAAGGTGGAGATTAAGCAGCGAGGCACAGGATATAGCACTGTGACCGACCAAATGGGCGCGTTTGAGGTGGATATCGAGCGAGGCGGAGTGCTAATGCTAAGTCATAGCGACTTCTTGACGAAGGAAATCAATATCAAGCACCTAAAGAATTATGATAAAGGCTTCAAGGTGAAACTTGAAGAAAAGAAAGTGACCAGTGCACCAGCTGTAGTGGTAAGCGCTTACGACACAAAGAACGCCGTGTCGAATCTTGGCTCGGTGGCAGTTGTGAACAACGACCAACTCAATAAGCAGATGAATACTACCATTATTCCATCGCTTATGGGTAGATTGCCAGGTCTGAATATCATACAATATAGAGGTTCGCGTCTGCGTCAGTCGAAAGCCAACAGTTCGGCGGCATTGATTGGTACCATTCCAGTGCTTGGCACAGGAGCCTATAGCGACAACACTGAGTTTTCGATCTCATCGCGAGGAACGGGCTTTGTGACATACGTTGATGGTGTTCAGCGCGACATCTATTCTATCGACCCGGAAATCATCGAGTCGGTATCGATACAGAAGGATGCGTTGTCTACCATGTTCATGGGTATGAAGAGTTCGCGCAGCGCTCTCATTATCACCACCAAGAATCCTAAGAACCGAGGCTTCCAAGTGTCGTTCACAGCCAAGATGGGAGTGAACTCTTCGCTTAAGACTCCAAAGCCACTAAGCACATATCAATATGCATATTTGCTAAACGAGGCATTGACAAATGATGGCAAATCGCCAATGTATTCATATAGTGATTTCGAGATGTTCCGCAACGGATCGTCGCAATACACTCATCCCAATGTCAACTGGTATGACCAAGTGCTTGGCAACAGTGCAGTTTCGCAGTCGTACAATGTGAATGTGTCGGGCGGAAATAATTTCGCACAATATTTTGTGAGTGCGGGTTATTATGGCGATAATGGATTGTTCAGAGACAACAACGATAAATATAAGACAAAGCTTACGCTAAATCGTTATTCTGTAAGTTCGAAGGTAAACGTCAACGTAACGCGCGATTTCACGGCAGGCGTATCGCTCTTGGCGCGCCTTGAAGAAGGAAATCAGCCAGGTGGATCGGGCACAGGATATAGCGACCTATTGCTTAATGTGTATCGCACACCTAACAATGCCTATCCAGTGAAGAACCCAAATGGCACATGGGGCGGTAATGTTTCGTTCAACAACAACCTTTACTCGCAGGCTTTCAACTCGGGTTATATCGTCGACGATACTCGTGACATACTCGGAACATTAGACTTGAAGTATGATTTCGACCGTGTGGTTAAGGGCCTATCGGTGCGTGCATTGGGAAGCTTGGCTATCCAGAATAAGTCGATTACTAATCGCTCAATGCGTTCGCCTGTGTATCAATACTCTGAGATTGACGGAAAGACTGGTTATGCAATGTTTGGTAGCGTAGCCACTCAGTCGAACAACTATACTGCAGTATCTAACTATCAGCAGATGTACGGACAGCTTTCGGTGAACTATGAACGCCGATTTGGCTTGCATGGTGTAAAGGCATCGGTGAGCGGCGAAACTCGTCAGGAACTCATCAACTATGACTTGCCGCGAATTCCATCGAGCGTATTCCAGAATTTGTCGTACGACTACGACAACAAGTATTT
>CALZAF010000167.1 GCA_945612775.1 uncultured bacterium
GCCACCTTGCGGTTGGCAAGCAGCATAAATTCTTCCACAAGTTTGTTGGCGTCCTTCGACTCCTTGAAATACACGTCGATTGGGCGGCCTGTAGGGTCGATGTCGAATCGCACTTCCGAGCGGTTGAATTCTATCGAACCTTGCTCAAAGCGGGCTGCGCGAAGCTTCTTGGCGAGTCGGTCGAGGGTTAGCACTTGGTCCTTGAAGTCGCCTTCGCCGGTTTCTATTATCTTCTGCGCCTCTTCGTAGGTAAATCGGCGGTCGCTCTTTATCACAGCCTTGGTGATGTCGCATTTTAGCACTTCGGCATCGTCGTTCATCTCCACTATCACCGAGTAGGTAAGTTTCTCCTCGTCGGGGCGAAGTGAGCAGATGAAGTTGCAAAGGCGTTCGGGCAACATAGGGATGGTGCGATCCACAAGATAGACCGATGTAGCACGATTCTCGGCTTCGGTCTCTATTATCGAGTTGGGACGCACATAATGCGTAACGTCGGCTATGTGTATGCCCACGCGCCACAATCCCTCGCCTATGCTCTCTATCGAGAGAGCGTCGTCGAAGTCCTTGGCATCGTGTGGGTCGATGGTGAATGTCACGTCCTGACGCATATCGCGGCGCTTGGCTATCTCCTCCTTGGTGATGCCCGGCTCTATCTTATCGGCTGCCTCTTCCACCTCCTTTGGATAGACGTATGGCAGTCCAAATTCAGCCAAGATGGCGTGCATCTCCGAATTGTTCTCGCCAGCCACGCCAAGTATGTCCACCACCTCGCCCATCGGGCTATTGGCGGTCTCGGGCCAATCCACTATCTTCACCACTGCCTTGTCGCCGGTCTTGCCGTCCTTCAGGAGTTCCTTTGGGATAAATATGTCGGTAGCCAAGAATTTGCTGTCGGTAATGAGGTGACCATAGTAATCTTCCACCTTGAGCGTGCCTATAAACACTTGCTCCTTAGCCTCCAGAATCTCGAGCACCTCAGCCTCGGCTTCGCAGTTAGGGCGCTTTGCACAGATGTGAATCTTCACCTTGTCGCCATTGAGCGCATGCTTCGAATTGCGCTCTGCCACAAATATCACTTCGCCGCCGCCAGTGTCGAGCACCACGCCATTCTTGCCGTTGCTGCGTCGCACAAATGTGCCTGTACACACCACATTGCGCTCAGCCAACTTAAACTTGCCAGGCGTGGTCTCCTTGAGCACGCCTTCTATGGCGAGTTCTTCGAGAATCTGCACCACCAATGCGCGCGTCAACGGACTGTCGGCCCCTATCGCTGCCGATATCTGCTTATAATTAAAAGGGAGAGTCTTTTCTTGGTTGAAAAATTCTATCACCTTCGATTCCATTGCCGACTTTTCGAGCAACAGGTCTAATTTCTTTTCTACTTCCATAATATTATCCACTTTTAGGTTTGGCAAGCACTGGCTTACCTATGCGTAATACAAAAATAATATCTAAAGTTCAATTATTCTAACATATTTCGCTATTTGAATATTTTTTAGGCATAATTAATCATACTCTCATCTGGTTTTTTTCTAAGTCCGACCCGTCAGACTGGTCCAACATTTTTGCGCACACACAAAAAAAAGCTGCTCTCCTGTCCAGGAAAACAGCTCCAAACTCTTTGGTTGTTGTTGTATCTTACTTAACTTCAGCTACAGTGTCAGCAACAGCAGCAGTGTCAGCAACAGCAGCAGTGTCAATTACTTCAGCAGCTACAGTGTCAGCAGCTACAGAGTCAGTAGCTTCAGCCTTTTCTGCGTTACCGCAAGAGAACAATGATGCGCTGAATACAACAGCAAGTAATAAAACTAACTTTTTCATTTTCGTAAAAAATTAAAATAATAAAACAATATTGTTATGCTTCAAAAACGATGCAAATTTATAACAAATTTTTCAACTACGAGCAATTTTCTTTGTTTTTTTTACAATCATTTGGCAAAAAATATGTTTTAGTTCCAAATCATTACAGCCAAATTTTCTTTAATTAGCTAATAATCAGCATATAAACCCAACAACACCGCTATTGTTAATAAATGTTACAAAATTACAATCGGGCAACAGATTACGCCTCCGCCGCCCGATTGGTCACCATATATTACCTTATTTTACTTATATAGGAATCGCTTGATGCTGCGTTTTGGAGTCTTTTCGAACTCGCATGGCTGAATTTCTATCTTCGAAATCTGCTCGTAAGGTGCCACTATCTTGTTCACCTCCTTGCGGATTTGCTCCATCACCTCAGGCAGCTGTTCGCGTGTGGTGCCGAGATTGTCCATAACCTCATAGTCGGGATATACAAGCGCCACGAACTTGCCACTGCGTTCCACCACAAGGCTCTCGCTCACATACACCATATTATTAAGTTTTGCCTCAATTTCTTCTGGATAGATGTTTTGACCGTTTGCACCAAGGAGCATGGTCTTGCAGCGACCTTTTATAAATAATGTGCCGTCGGGGTTAAGCGTACCCATATCGCCTGTGTGCAGCCAACCATCATCGTAGAGCACCTTGTCGGTAGCCTCGGTGTTCTTAAAGTAGCCCTTCATTACATTTGTGCCGCGAACGCATATTTCGCCTGGCACATTTTCGGGATCGTCGCTCAGAATCTTGCATTCCATCAATCCCGGAAGCACGCGGCCTGCCGAATGTGGCACAAATTCGCGCCATGGGGTGTGGCTGATGAGCGGAGCGCACTCGGTCATACCATAGCCCACGGTGAATGGGAAGTTAATCTTCATCAAGAAGTCCTCTACCTCGGGGTTGAGCGGCGCACCACCTATGATGAGCTCTTCAAACTCGCCTCCGAAGGCATCGATAAGCTTCTTGCGTATCTGGTCGTAGATTTTAGTGTCAAGGAATGGGATATTGAGCGCCCAGCGCATCATACCCTTGCTTATGAGTGGCACTATCTGCTTGCGATATACCTTTTCGAGCACCAATGGCACCGACACCACAAGGTGAGGCTTCACTTCCTGCATCGCCTTGATAAGAATCTTAGGCGATGGGATGCGGCCGAGCAAATTGACGTGCGTACCCACGCAGAGTGGCACCAAGAGGTCGAATGCGCAACCGTAGGCGTGTGCCAAAGGCAGGAACGAGAGGTTGGATGTGCCGCGATAGTGCAGACGCGATGCTATGCCATACTGCGCATTGCCGGTAATGTTGGCGCATGTAATCATCACGCCCTTGCTATAGCCGGTGGTGCCCGATGTGTAGTTGAGAATCACCACGCTATCGTCATCCACGGGCTCATATTTTATATCGTCGAGAGTGAATCCATCGGGATAGGCTGCCTCAAAGAGCTTGTCGGCATTAGCCATCACTTCGCTCACCTTTTCACCTTCCTTTTGGGCAAACACTTCGTTGGTATCAGCCGAAATCACGGCTCTGATATTGAGCAGCGACTCAAATTCTATAGTGTCCCAAATGGCTTTGGTGGCGAACAATATCTTTGCTTCGGAGTGGTTGACGATGTGCTGCACATCGAGTGGGTTAAACTCCTGAAGAATAGGCACAATGGTTGCACCATAGGTAATAGTAGAAATAAATACGGTAACCCAGTTGCTGGTATTCTTGCCTATAAGCGCTATTTTGTCGCCTTTTTCGATTCCAAGTTGGTGAAACACTTCGTGCATTTTGGCTATGCGCTTGGCAAACTCAAAGTAGGTAATCGTGTTATTCTGGCCGTAGTCGGTCAATGCTGGCAATTCGGCATTCTCTCTGAACGACCTTTGATAGATGTCAATAATATTTTCCTTCATTCTGTATAGAGTGTTTAGTTATCGTGGAAAAAGCGTGATTTGCTGCGCCACAAGTGGTATGCGTGAGCACATTAATACAATTCCTTCAGTGCAAAGATAATCATTTATCTCTACTCTATTGCACATTTTGGGCAAATCTATGCAATTTTGGCTTAATAGTTTAGTTTTTAAGGTCATTTCTCGCCCATTAGGCGTGAAAAAGTGGAGTGCCGAGGCACTCCCATCTGTTTTTGCCGCGCCGTATGCCGGTTAGGCAGCGGGTCCCGAACCGTCGCCGCGTCGGCCGAGAAGTTCGAGCACATCTACATATACTTCGGTAACGTAGCGCTTAATCTGGTTGCGGTCCTCCCACATGCGGGTGCGCAGTTTGCCTTCGATGTATAGTTGGGTGCCTTTTTTCACATATCGCTCTACTATCTCGGCATTGCGGCCCCACACCACTATGTTGTGCCACTCGGTGCGCTCTGGCATTTGCACGCCATTGGCGTTGGTATAGGCGCGCTCGGTGGTTGCCAACGAGAAGGTTGCCACCACTTGTCCCTGCTGCGGATAGCGCACTTCGGGATCTTTGCCTACGTTGCCTATCAATATTACTTTATTTACTGACATAATTCTGCATTTTCTTTGTTTTCACTAAATTCTTCGATTAGCCCTGAGCCGTTACTTAACCGACGCCTTGATGCCCTCGATTACCGCACGGGTGAATCCATTGGCTTCCATAGCATTGAGGCCCTTGATGGTGATGCCGCCGGGGGTGGTTACGCGGTCGATTTCCACCTCAGGGTGATTGCCTGTGGCATTGAGCAGCGACACTGCGCCTTGCATGGTCTGTAGCATGATGCGGCGCGCCTGGTCGGGATAAAGCCCGAGTTCCACCGCCGCCTCGCAAGCAGCACGCAGATAGCGCATCACATAGGCTATGCCGCACGACGATAGTGCCGTGCAAGCGCCCATCTGACGCTCCTCTATCACCATCACATCGCCTATGGCAGCGAAAAGGTCGGTCACCGCCTGCACTTGCTGCTCGGTGGCGCCGCGTTGGGCTATGAAGGTCATGCTCTCGCCTTGCGCTATGGCAAGGTTAGGAATCATGCGGAAGAGTGCTGCATGGTCGCTGTCGGCGCCGGCAAAGGTAGCCAACTTGTCGAGCGTGGCGCCTGCCACCACCGACACCAACATCTGGCGCTTGAAGTCGATTTGGCTCTGCAGATTGGTCATTACCTCATCTAAAAGCCATGGTTTCACCACCACTATTATCATATCGGTACCTGCGGCTGCAGCACTGTTGTCGGTGCTCACAGTCATTGCCGGAAATTGCGCTTTATACTTAGCCAAAGTGGCTTCATTAACGTCGCAAAGCACTATATCGCTTGCATTTACCTTGCCGCTCGACGCCAAACCTACGGCTATCGAGCCACCCATATTTCCTGCTCCTATTATACCTATTTTCATATTTTCTTCCTC
>CALZAF010000168.1 GCA_945612775.1 uncultured bacterium
AGCGAATGACACTCTTTCCCTACACGACGCTCTTCCGATCTCGACGAGGTGGTGGTTACTGCCCTCGGCATCAAGAAGGACAAGAAGTCGCTCGGCTATGCCGTAGATGAACTCAACGCCGAAGAACTTATGCGCAACAAGACCGCCAACGCCATCAACTCGCTCTCGGGCAAGATTGCCGGCGTTAACATCACCCAGTCGTCGGGTGCTGCCGGTTCGGGCGCCTCGATTATACTCCGTGGTGGTACTTCGGGCTCGGAAAGCCGCGACAACCAGCCTCTGTTCGTGGTGGATGGCATCATCTACGACAACTCGGCTTCGGTAATCGGTAACTCGGCTTTCGACGGTATGACCAACTCGGCTACCACCAACTCTAACCGTGTGATGGATATCAACCCTGAGGACATCGAGAACATGTCGGTGCTTAAAGGCCCTGCCGCATCGGCTCTTTACGGTTCGCGCGCTGCCAACGGCGTTGTGCTCATCACCACCAAGAAAGGTAAGGAAGGCTCGGTAGAGGTTAACCTCAACGCCAAGTATATCACTTCGTGGGTGAACAAGATGCCTGAGCAGCAGCATCAGTTCCGCCGCGGCTTCATGGAAGACCAGTATGACGCCGAGTCGGGCGAATATATCGGCACCGTGTTCAACGACTTCGCTTACAACTCATGGGGTACCAAGCTCGGCGCTAACGAGGCTGTTTACGACAACCCTGGCGAATTCTTCCAGAACGGCGGCATCGCCGACACCAACCTCAGCGTGTCGGGCGGTTCGAAGACTGGCAACTTCTTCCTCTCTGGTTCTTACTACGACCAAGACGGTATCGTGCCTAAGACCGGCTACAAGAAGACCACATTCCGCTTCAACGGCGAACAAAAGTACAAGATGTTTACATTCGGCGCCAACGCTGCTTACTCTGAAGCTCGCACCCAGAAGACATTCACTTCGGGCGGCCTTTACGGCTCGGCTGGCGACGGTGCTCTTGCACGCGTTTACAACTGGGCTCCAAGCGACGACATGACCCACTACCTCAATGAAGACGGCACCCGCTACCGCGTATTCGGCGACCGCCTCGACCCTTGGGACGAAAGCGACAACCCTTATTGGATTATCAATAAGAACAAGCTTTACGACAACACCGAACGCTTCACCGGCAGCTTCAACATCCGCGCCGACATCACCGATTGGCTATGGGCTGCTTACAGAATGGGTATCGATAAGTACACCTCTACTTCATCTAACCGCATCGCAGCTGGCGGCGTTGTTAAGCAAGTTTGGCAAAACGGTATGCTCAGCGACAACACCCGTCAATACAAGTATCTCAGCACCAACTTCATGATCAACGCCAACAAGAAGTTTGGCGACTTCGATTTCAACTTGATGCTTGGTACTTCGACCGACGACACAAAGGTTAGCTCTACCTACCTCAAGAGCTTCGACCTTCAGGTGCCTGACTTCTTCTCTTACGACAACACTCCTGACGGCAACCGCGCATTTGCACAATCTAACAGCCGCAAGCGCCTTGTGGGCGTATTCGGCGAATTGCGTGCCGACTGGAACAGCACCATCTTCTTGACCGTTACCGGACGTAACGACTGGACTTCTACTCTTCCTATCGAAAACCGCAGCTACTTCTATCCATCGGTGAGCGGCGCCGTTATCTTCACCAACTTTATGAACGATGTCGACTTCGTTAAGGAAGGCATCCTCAGCTACGGTAAGGTTCGCGCTTCTTGGGCTAAGGTAGGTAAGGACACTGGTGCTTACGAAACCAACACCGCCCTCTGGCCTGTTCACACCTATCTTGGCAACATCGTAGGTCTGGGCAACAGCTGGGAACGTGGTAACCCATATTTGAAGCCTGAAATGACAAAATCGACCGAAATCGGTATCGAACTCCGCTTCTTGCGCAACCGATTGAAACTCGACTATGCTTACTACACCAACGACTCTTACAACCAGATTCTTAGCCCTCGCGGCCCTCAATCTACAGGTTATATCTTCTGCTCTATCAACGCAGGTAACGTATATAACAAGGGTATGGAATTGAGCATCAGCGGTACTCCTATCGAAAACCACAACTTCACTTGGGAAACCGGCATCAACATGGCTGGTAACCGCGGTACGATGGACGGACTTCCAGAAGGTATGGAATTCATGTATGTGACCGACGTTCAGTATGCTGGCGCTAAGGCTTGCTCTATCTCGGGCGGCAACTTCATGGCTATTTCGGGTACACAATGGGCTCGCACTGCCGACGGCAAGGTAATCCTCGATGCTAACGGATTCCCAACTCAAAACAACGCCACAGTGCAAGTAGGTAACCGCGAATCTAAGTTCACCGGCGGTTGGAACAACACCCTCACTTGGAAGAACTGGACATTCAACATGCTCTGGGAATTCCGCGTAGGCGGCGACGTATTCAACGGCACCAAGTATGCCATGACTATGGCAGGTACAAGCAAGTGGTCGGGCGAATTCCGCAACGAGCCTCTCACCATCACCGGCGTTCAGCAGGACGGCAAGGATGCCCAAGGTCAGCCTATCTACAAAGAAGTTACCAACACTTGGGAACCTGACAAGGTATATACATTCGGTGGCAAGGAAGTGCTCGGTTACAACATCATCAAGAGCTACTACACAGGCGCTTACAACTACGAGGTTGCCAACTGGTTGACCAAGGTCAACAGCTTGCGTCTGCGCACCCTTTCACTCACTTATAGCGTTCCTCAGTCATTCTTGGCTAAGACTAAGGTGATTAAGCGAGCTTCGATCAACGCCACAGCTACCAACCTGCTTCTCTTCACCAACTACGACGGTGACCCAGAAGCAGCAGCATCTGGTGCCGGCGCTGGCGGTTCGTCGTCGGTGGGCTTCGACTACTGCGGCGTGCCTGCTACTGCAAGCTTCGCATTCGGTGTTAATTTAACTTTCTAATTCACCAGATAATCGTTTAGAATATGAAGATATTTAGTAAAATATTATTAGGTACTGCAGTAGCCTTTGCACTGACATCGTGCAACGATTGGCTTGACGTGAACACCAACCCTAACACCCCGAGTGACGGCTCTGCTCAATATTACCAGAATTTGTCGCACAGCCAGTTCTACACCAACAGTGCCTGCCAGTTCGCCGCATTCCGCACCTGCATGGCTATGGGCGACTACACTATGCACTCTCAATACACCACCTATGGTTTGGCAGCCGCTTGGATGCCATACATCGGTTGGGTAACCACACCATATCAATGGTTCTTCGTAGGTGCAGGCCCTAACATCGAGGGCATGTACACCAAGGCTATGGAAGCCGAGGCTTGGCACTACGCCGCAGCCGCACGCTTCCTCAAGGCTTACGGATTTATGCTTATGACCGACCTCTACGGTGAAATGCCTTTCACCGATGCAGTCGGCGAAAACGCCATCCCTAAGTACGACAACGGCCGCACCATATACCTCGGCTGTCTCGAACTCATCGACGAAGCCATCGAACTCTTCCAAAAGGAACAAGGTCCTAACGCCAAGGCTCTCGTTTACGGCGACTCTTGGAACCAAGGCGACGTGAGCCGCTGGCTCAAGATGTGCTACTTGATGAAGGCTCGTTGGATCAACAAGCTCACCAAGAAGGGCACCGGCAGCTACAAGGACGGTAAGTATGACGCTCAAACCATCCTCGACTGCCTCGCTAAGGCACAGCAGAGCAATGCCGACAACACCATCATCAACCACCTTGACGAAAACTCTAAGTCGCACGACGTGCTCGGTTGGGACGAACCAGTAGATTACTCGCCATTGTACTCGGTATGGGGTATGAACTCTAACTACTACGTCACCAAGATGCTCGTTGACAACCTCACCAACTTCGACGGCAAGGGCATCGAAGACCCACGCGCCGACAAGATGCTTCCATGGGCATACTTCGCAGGCGGCGAGCCTAAGATTCCTGACTATGTAGCCGACCAGCCTATCAAGATTGAAGGCAACTGGCGCCGCACCGCAGGCGTAGATATGCACACCGCTATCCGCACCAACGGCGCTCCTTACACCACTTCATACGATGTAAAGAAGGGCGGATGGTACTGCGCAAGCGACACTCGCGCCGGCGACACCATCTTCATCCAGACCACAAGCTCTTCGAAGGGTTATGCTGCCAACGTGGACCTTATCTACCGCAAGCTCAAGAGCGACGACCACTCTAAGCAGTCGGGCGTATTCTACAACCGCGTAAGCGCTCCTACCTACCTCGCCGTTTATCACGAAGCTTGCTTCATCAAGGCTGAAGTTCTCTTCCGCCAGGGCGACAAGTCGGGCGCATTCGAAGCCTACAAGTCAGGTATCAAGGCGTCGATGGAACTCATGAACGAGCGCCTCGAATCGTGGTGCGCCGAGGACCGCAACCTCAAGGACTGCCCTTCGTTCACCCCGATGGCTCAAGCAGATATCGACAACTACCTCAACAACGCTATCGGTACTGCCGCCGACCTCACTTTGCCTAAGATTATGACCCAGAAGCGCATCGCTATGCAGATGTCGGTTGAGACATTCAACGACATGCGCCGCATGGACTACGAAAAGGGTTGCGTTCTCAACTGGGAACTTCCTTGGGAATATGTCAACAACACCCAGCTCCAGCAAGACTACTTGCCATTAGATAAGGGTCTCCGCCGCTGGCGTCAATGCTCTCACGAGTATAACTACAACGTGAAGAACCTTCAGGCAATCGGCGCTGAAGTTCCGGGAGCAGAGGCACTCATGGACTATGTGGAAGAAGGTACCACCAATCCTTGCTGGAACCGCCACAAACTTGCATGGTCGATCAACGTATGGTGGGATAGCAACCAAGAATAATCATTCTTGAGGCGCGAAAATAGGCAGCAGCCTTAACAGGAACCTGCCCACTGCCCACAGTATAAATAATGTAAAGAACCGCGAGGGTTGCGCATCGGTAACACACCGAGCGCAACCCTCGACTTTTTCAACCCCCCTCGCCCCGCGGGATTTCCCCTTATCTCAAGCGGATGATTCTTTTATCTCACACAGATCTACCAGATAGGACAGATTATTTTATCTAACAGATTTTAGCACGGAGTATTTTTTGTTTTAACACGGATTGGCACGGACGGATATGTGAAAATCTGTGCGATAATCAGTGTTATCTGTGTTTCTGGGATCTGTGTGAGATTTTAAAAAATTCATCTGCGTGAGATTATAAGAAATCATCTG
>CALZAF010000169.1 GCA_945612775.1 uncultured bacterium
ATAATCACGTTCTTGAAGTCGAGACATCGAGTTTCGAGCACACCCATCACTTGCAAGCCGCCAAGCGGTTCGCCTTCGAATGCAATCTTCGATTGGCTCACAAGTCGCTCGAGCAAAAAGCAGAATGTATTGACATCAATCTGAAAATCATAGAAATTCTCGCTGACATATTGCTTAAACACCTCGTGGAGTTCTGTCATGGCGTCGCAGTACTTGTTGAGAAACGCCATTTCGGCAGAAGAGCATACGGGTGTGCTTTCAAGTTCGTCGAAATCTATTTCAGGCTCGTTGCTTATGCCGAAAGTCTGGTCTTGGATAGTGATTATGTTTCGTGCAAAATCTATGATTTCGGCTATATAATGCTCTACGGTGTTGATATTTAGGCTACGATCTATGGCGAAAATCTTGTTGTCGTCGCCCAGATACTCGCGAATAATGGAGTAAGGCACCTGGTAGAGATTATTGTTGGTGATATAATCTACAAGTTTGTCGGCATTTTCGTTAAAAGCAAATCGGGCGAGTGGGTGCAACAGGATGTCCTTAATATCGGCATGGAAATATGTCCATTCGTCGTTGGAGTATTGTGCCTGATAATGCAGTCGCGACACAGCCGACATTAGTGTGGCTATGCTTGAGTGGCGAATGGATATGCCCATGGTGACGTTGATATTAGTCACCTTTGATGTGTTGAGCGATTTGAGCATTGACGGAAATAGATGCTCATCAGGCAGCACAATGGCTGTGTCGATAGCGTTGTCGGAATCGGCGATGATTTTTTCTTCTGCCAGGCGGTCGATGAGTGCGCCTACATACTTTGTTTGCCCGTAGTTCGATGGAACGCCTATGATATGCACATTTGGAGGCATTGCAGTGTTTGGTTCCTCTTTATACTTCGATGGAAACTCCTTGACATAGTTGGAGATGAACTTCGTGGCTTTGTTTTGCTTTGAGGCAAAGGCTGGCGAATTATAATCCCAATAGAAATCGGCAAAGCCTTTGTTGCGCATCGCCTCAAACAGCTTGTGCTCGGCATCCGAAAGCACATTGAAACCGGCAAACACATAGTGCTTGCTGTTGAATTCGCTCACGTCCATAGCCTGAACTTTTTCTATTGCAGAACGCAGCGACTTGCCGCTATAGGTTAGACCAGCATCTTGCAGTTTCTCGTTAAATTTTTGGTAGAGAGGGTATAGGGTGTCCCAAATAGAGATGAACTTCTTTTGAATTGAAATTTCACCATCGTTAGCCTTGATGTGTTGCCAAAATCCCTCGTTGTTGTAAGTTTCGCGACGAATATTGAAGAAATGCTTCAGCACGTCGATTACTTCATCATTGAGGTAGTTCGATTTTATGGCTTTAAGTTCCGAAATGTTTACAAATAGTTCCTTGGCATCTACCATATATCGTTCGACGTCGCCAAAATCGTTAAGGATAACGTCGCCCCAATGTGCGAATTTGTCGAAGGTAGTGCTTGTGTCGGGCACTATCTCGCGATAGGCGTTATAAAGGATAAGTAGCGATTCTATGCGATTGGCTTCAATGCTATCGGTGATGTCGGAAATGAAATTTGTGATAGTGGTGATTTCGGGCATCAAGATGGGCGATTGTGATGCATCGCCAAGTTCTTTTTCAAAAAACTTGCCGCTACGGCGATTTGGGAATACGAAGCAATAATCTCCTAAATTGGGCTCATCTATAAAGTTGCGAGCCAAAAAATGCAAGAATGGTTCAGCCATAATGTAGTGTTGTGTGAATTTCTATGATGCTTATTCATTAATATTTATCGTGCTAATCAAGCTTTTTTCTTGATGAGTATAGTCATTTTTAGAGCGAGGTCGAAGAGCACAATCTTTGCGTTGGCGTTTCCGTGGATGTCGCGTTCGGCAAGTTGCAGTTCGTTGATAAATCCCTGAACATTTATCTCATTGATGAATGGAGCAAAACGGGTGCTGAATTGTTCCTCATCGTGAGTCATATAGTTGAGCTGGGGGTTGTGCAGGTTGTAGATGAAATTTTCGCGAATCATGCGGCTTGCATACACGAGGAAGCGGCACGATTTTTCACGTTTCATATCACTCACAGCAACCGACCATTTGCGAAGACCTTTTAGATCTACCGAATAAGCCAGACGCATGAGCTGTGTAAAGTATTCGTGAAACTCGCGGTTCTCGCTGCCGCTTTCAAGACCTTGCTCGGCAAGCAAAATATTTCCATCGGCAGGAGCAGCATAGGAGAGTGCTTCTTGGTGGTCGATGTCGTATTTTTGCTCCAGATATCGGGCGATGTCGTCGGTAGATGGCCGGCGAAGTTCTATTCGCTGTGTACGCGAATAGATAGTGGGCAAAATGTCGAGATAGCTGTTGCTTACCAGAATAAATAGCGAGTCGGGGTAGGGCTCTTCGATGATTTTCAGCAGTGCGTTAGCGCACTGGGGCTGCATCTTTTCGGGTAGCCACATGATGTGAATTTTATATCGTGAGGAATATGACGACATGCTCATTCGGCGAATGATGACATCGCTCTCATCGGTGTAGATGCGGGGCTGTCCGTTGTCATTCTTGATAATCGAAAGCCATCGCTCGTAATTTTCCACAGGGCTTTCGGTTAGGAATTGCGTCCATTCCTTTGCGTAATCGGAGCAATAGGTGGTGGAAGAACCACCCTTTTTGAATATAGGGTATGAAAAGTAGGTATCGACATGATTGAACGATTGGTGCTGCAAGCATGAAGGGCATCGTCCACACGAGTCGCCATCAATACGGTTCTCGCAGTGAATGTATTGCGCAAAGGCTTGAGCCAATGCGAGTTTAGGTATATATGGTTCGCCCATCAAGAGCAACGCATGCGGAATTTTGTCGGAATCGACCATTCTGCGCAGGCGTTCTATAACATCTTGATTGCCAATAATGTCGTGAAACCTCATTTTCTGTTATCTGTGAATATGTTTTAAGTAATATGTCGGAAATAAGCTGCGTTAATACACACGTTCTGCTATTCGGCGAACACTCTCAGTGGCATTGTGCGAATAGAAGTGGATAGATGGAATGCCATGAGCGATAAGGTCTTTGGCCTGCATAGCACACCATTCTACGCCCACTTGCTTTGCTTCTATGTCGTCTTTGCATTTAGCGAGTTCGGTGGCAAGTTCGGTAGGCAAATCCACACGGAAAGTCTTAGGCAACATGGTTAGCTGGTTGCGATTTACAATAGGCTTAAGCCCAGGCACTACAGGCACATTGATGCCAGCTTCGCGACAACGTTTAATGAAATCGTAGATCTTGTTGTTGTCGAAACACATCTGGGTAACGATGTAGTCGGCGCCCAAATCTACCTTGTTTTTCAAGAAAAGCATATCTATCTCTTGGTTAGGCGCTTCTTCGTGCTTTTCGGGATAGCCTGCCACGCCGTATGAGAATGGGCTGTCGGTGATGATGTCCATCTTGGTGCCGTCGAGGAAGAAACCTTCGTTGAAGTTGTTCACTTGTTGAGCCAGTTCGTAAGCATGGCTATAACCGTTGTCGGTAGGGATAAATCGGTTGTCGTGCTTGGCCTTGTCGCCGCGAAGCACGAGGATATTGTTAATCCCCAAGAAGTGCAGGTCGATGAGTGCATATTCGGTTTCTACCTTCGAGAACCCGCTGCAAATCATGTGAGGCACTGCCGGAATGTTGTAGCGCTGCTGAATAGCGGCTGCAACAGCCACGGTGCCGGGACGGTTGCGCTCCGAGATGCGTTGATATAGCCCGTCGGCGGTGCTCTTATACACCATCTCGCTACGGTGGGTTGTAATATTGATATATAGAGGCTTAAATTCTGTCAAACGATCGATGTTGTTGAATATCTGCTCGATGCCTTTACCTTTAAGTGGTGGTAAAACCTCGAACGAGAATCCGGGACGTTTTGCTGACGAAATTAATTCTGTTACTTTCATTTGTATAGCATTATTAGTTGTAGGAGTTACAAAGTTAGAAAAAATATTGCGAAATAGCAGAATTGATAAATCAGAAAGTTTTATCGACAAGCAAGATTAATCATGTTAAATGATTGTTAGGTTGTGAAAAAATGTTATCTTTGCAATAGAACATAAAAACTATTAATCAAGATATTTTTCGAACAATGAAAGGCAAAATTTTGGTAACGGGTGGAACTGGTTATATCGGTTCACACACAGTGGTAGAACTTCATGCCGCCGGCTATGAAGTGGTAGTAATCGACAATTTGTCGAATAGTAACATCGAAGTTCTCGACGGAATAGAAAAGATATCGGGAAAGCGTCCTGTGTTTGTGAAGGGTGATTGCACCGATATGGCAACATTGAGAAAACTATTTGAGGAAAATCCAGGCATTAAGGCTATTATCAACTTTGCGGCAAGCAAGGCTGTGGGCGAATCAGTGCAAAAGCCATTGCTTTACTACCGCAACAACCTCAATACTCTCACCAACTTGCTTGAGCTAATGCCTGAATTTGGCGTTAAGGGATTTGTGTTCTCGTCGTCGTGCACAGTGTATGGCGAACCTGACGTTAACCCTGTTACTGAAGAGTCTCCAATCAAGAAGGCAACATCGCCTTATGGCAACACTAAGCAGATTTCAGAAGAAATCATTGAGGACTATATCAATTCGGGCGCTCCAATCAAGAGCATTATTTTGCGTTACTTCAACCCAGTTGGTGCTCACCCAAGCGCCGAAATCGGAGAATTGCCTAATGGCGTTCCTCAGAACCTGATTCCTTATCTAACTCAGACTGCAATAGGCATCCGCAAGGAACTTAGTGTATTCGGTAACGATTACAATACCCCTGACGGTTATTGCATTCGCGACTTTATCAATGTTGTTGACCTTGCTAAGGCACACGTTTGCGCAGTTGACCGCATGCTTGAGAAGGATGGCGACAACCTCGAAATCTACAATTTGGGTACAGGCCGAGGCTTGTCAGTAATGGAGTTGATTACAGCTTTCGAAACTGCTACCGGTGTGAAAGTTCCTTATAAGGTGGTAGATCGTCGTGCTGGCGATATCGAAAAGGTTTGGGGCGACCCATCGCGTGCTAATAAGGTGCTTGGATGGAAGGCTTGTGCTACTATCGAAGACACAATGCGCAGCGCTTGGAACTGGCAAGTTAAACTTCGCGAACGCGGTATTATGTAATAGATTACCTAAATTGAATCATATTAATAGAGGCGTGTCAGCAATGATGCGCCT
>CALZAF010000170.1 GCA_945612775.1 uncultured bacterium
TACAAAAAAAATATTATTCCCAACCGAAATGCCAAATTTATCGTTGGATAAGAAGATTTTTGCAGTTTTTAGGGTGCAAAATGGCTATATCTGCTATGTATGAGCGACTTTTTTTTGCAAATTAATGTTGGGCGAAATGAAGAAAGTGCGTATCTTTGCACCACCCAAATCAATAGCGGAATCTAAAAATTACAAAGATAATCATGAACGAAGTATCGCAGCGAATCAAGAACTTGGCAGAGTCGGCTACATTAGCCATGTCGCAAAAGAGCCAAGAACTTAAAGCACAAGGAGTGGACGTAATCAACATGTCGGTGGGCGAACCCGACTTCTTCACCCCCGAGCACATAAAGGAAGCAGCAAAGAAGGCTGTTGACGACAATTTCTCATTCTATACTCCAGTGCCTGGCTACCTTTCGCTACGCCAAGCTATCAGTGCCAAATTGAAACGTGAAAACGGTTTGGATTATGCACCCGACCAGATAGTGGTGGGTAACGGCGCTAAGCAAGAGCTCTGCAATGTGGTGCTTGCCTTAATCAACAAGGGCGACGAAGTTATTATCCCTACTCCGGCGTGGGTGAGCTACATGGAAATGGTGAAACTCGCCGAAGGCGTGGTGGTGGAACTCTTTGCCGACCACAAGCAGAACTTCAAGATTACTCCCGAGCAACTCGAAGCAGCTATCACCGACCGCACTCGCCTAATCATGCTCTGCTCGCCTTCTAACCCTACTGGCGCCGTATATAGCAAGCAGGAACTCGAAGCTCTTGCCAATGTGCTTGCAAAGCACGAAAATGTGATGATTCTTGCCGACGAAATCTACGAGCACATCAATTATGTGGGCGAAGTAAACTCGATAGCACAATTCGAAAGCGTGCGCGACCGCTGCGTGATAATCAACGGAGTGTCGAAAGCATACGCCATGACTGGTTGGAGAATCGGTTTTGTGGCTGGTCCTAAATGGGTGATTAAGGCTGTAAGCAAACTCCAAGGACAATACACATCGGGATGTTCGTCGATTGCGCAAAAAGCTGCCGAAGCAGCATTTGCCGGTCCGCAAGAGTGCGTCGAGGAGATGCGTCAGGCATTCGAACGCCGCCGCGATCTTATCATCGAACTAATGAGCGAAATTCCAGGCATCACCCTCACCAAGCCCGACGGCGCATTCTATGTGCTACCCGAAGTTTCAGCATACTTCGGCAAACGCTTTGGCGACAAGGTAATTAACAACGACCTCGACCTTGCCCTCTACCTGCTCGAGGAAGGCCACGTATCGGGCGTGTCGGGCGCTGCATTCTGCGCTCCTGGCTACATCCGATTCAGCTATGCCACCAGCGACGAAAACATTCGCAAGGCAGTGGCTCGCATCAAGGATGCCCTCGCTAAATTGCAATAAACACTCGCCCATCTCGGGCAATATAACAATATCACGCCGCGATTATTATCCCGCAAATGGATTGAATAATCGCGGCGCTTATTTTTGGGCACATTCACAGCCCAACAAACTCACCAAGCAAAACGAAATCCCGACCAGCCTCTCCAAGCCGCAAAAATCAGGAAAAGCACAAAAATAGCACCGCAAAATGGCGATTTTTACGTAAATTTCGTGCTTTAGAATGGCGATTTTTACGATTTTCCCGAAGATGACGATAAAACAACAGCAGAATCAGCGTGAGATTTTCATCAGGCTGTGGGGCTGCAATGTTGCAGGTGTGGCGGTGGTGGGGTGCGGCGTTTTGTGCAAAAATATTGCAAATGTCTTGACTATTGTTCTCCTTTGCTATAAATTTGCCGTAGAACAAACGTTATTATACTGACAGATTATGAAACGTATTACTTATTATCTCGCTGCTTCAGCAGCTGCTCTAACGATTCTCTGCTCGAGCTGCAAGGAAAATTACTCTGTGGGCGAGAAGGTTGGCAACTTGATAGAGTTTACCCAAAAGGGCGTGATATGGGATTCGTGGGAAGGCCGCATGAACATGACTCAGACTGGTATGAACACCAGCGGAGAGCCATTCTCATTCAGTTTCGACAACGACCGCAGCGACGATGCGCATCAGCAACAACTGATAGAACTGATGAAGCAGGCTCAGGTGGAAGGTTGGAAGATTAAGGTGCGCTATCACGAGGTGTGGGGCGCCAAGAATGTGTTTTGCAACCGCGGCGAGACCGATTATTTTATCGACTCGGTGGAGGTGCTCGACCGCGATTTCGCCAAGCCGCTTAAGAATCTCGGCAATCAGGCTCAAGGCCGCGTGGTGGATACCATTTATGTGGTTATCGACAAGACGGAATTGCTAAAAAACAAATAATTTATCGATTAACTAAAAAAACATTCTGTAACGACAATGAAAATAATAGGAAATCTCTTGTGGTGGCTATTTGGAGGCATCGAATCGGCAATGTGCTACTTTAGCGGCAGCCTTGCCATGGCTATCACCATAGTGGGCATACCGTTTGCCCTACAGACATTTAAGTTGGGTTTGCTCTGCTTGTGGCCTTTCGGCTCGAAAGTCACCCAAGGTTCTTCGCCTTCGGGCTGCTTGAGCTTGCTGCTCAACATAATTTGGATGATATTTGGCGGCATTTGGGCATGGCTTACCCACATCTTCTTCGGCGTACTGCTATTTATCACCATCATAGGCATACCATTCGCCAAGCAGCACTTCAAGATGGCTGGACTCGCTTTGGCTCCTTTTGGAAAGAACGTTAACATAGGAATATGATTCGGAACATAATATTCGACTTCGGCAAAGTGTTGGTCGATTACGACTTTCCCCAATTTTTCGCAATGCTTCGTGAAGAGAATCCTCATCACGAGGCATTCGATGAGTTTATGCAACTGGTTCTCGACGAGGACACTTATCAAGCTCTCGACAAGGGCGAACGCCCGTTTGCCGAGTATGTGGCGATGTATAAGCAGCAGCATCCTCGCTGTGCCGACCTTATCGACGCCTTCGACAAGCGTTTTCAGGAGATTGTGCTTGGCGAAATATATGGTATGCGCAGTATGCTCGAAGATCTCAAGCAACGAGGTTATCGACTTTTGGGCTTGAGCAACTGGTCCACAAAGGTTTACGACACCATGCGCATCTACCCTATTTTCGAATTGCTTGAAGATCGTGTGCTCTCGTGCGAGGAGCATCTCCTGAAGCCCGATGCCGCCATCTATCGCTGCGCATTGCAGCGATTTGGCATCGAGCCTGAAGAGACGGTGTTTATCGACGACCGCATAGAGAATGCCGAGGGCGCAAAGGCTGTGGGCATAGATGGCATAGCGTTCGAAAGTCCAGCACAGCTACGCAGAGCCCTTGCTGCTCGTGGCGTAAACATCTAAAAGCGGCGCCGATGCGATAATCAGAAATCAAATTGCTTCGAGCCTGCAATATCGGCTTTGGTCTGGCGATACTCTTCGATGAGTGTCGCCATTATTTGTTGCACAGGGCGAATCTCCTTGATGGTAGATACTATCTGACCTATCTCGAGTTCGCCGTTATCGATATCGCCTTCGAATATGCCTCGCTTCGACGCTTTTGGGCCCAATATGCTGCGGAGTTCGTCGGCTTCGGCGCCGCGGCTCTCGGCTTGCGCTATTCGCTCGAAAAGCGCATTCTTGATGAGGCGTGTGGGCGACACCTTCTTCAGCGCGAGCATAGTGCCATCGTCGCCAAGCGTGGTGCATAGCTGCTTAAACTCCTGCGAAGCCGAACTCTCCTCGCTCACGGCGAATAGAGTGCCTATCTGCACGCCTTCGGCGCCAAGTGCCATGGCTGCAAGCATGGCTTGACCCGATGCAATGCCTCCGGCTGCGATGAGCGGCAGATTGGTCACCTTGCGAACCTGCGGAATAAGCGCCATGGTGGTGATTTCCTCACGGCCGTTGTGGCCTCCTGCCTCAAAACCTTCAGCCACAATGGCATCTACGCCAGCTTCTTGGCACTTTATGGCAAACTTGCTGCTCGCCACCACATGAGCCACCTTGATGCCAGCCTCGTGAAAGCGCTGCGTGTATTTTTTAGGACTTCCTGCCGAGGTAAACACTATCTTCACGCCTTTCTCGATGATAAGGTCGATTACACGGTCGATTTCGGGATACATCAGCGGCAGATTCACGCCCCAAGGCTTGGTGGTGGCTGCGTTCATCTTGTCGATGTGTTCGGCAAGGGTCTCGGGGTGCATACTGCCTGCTCCGAGCAGCCCCAAGCCACCGGCATTGCTCACTGCCGATGCCAAGCGCCATCCGCTGCACCACACCATTCCGCCTGCTATCACAGGATAGTCTATTCCGAATAATTCTGTTATTCTGTTGTTCATGATGTAAAATCTATTTGTTGTGAATATGATGATTACAAAGATAGTTATCTTTAGCAAATAATGCCGAATTTACGCCTCTTTTTGGTAACTTTGCCCACATGGAGGAATTCGATTCTACATACATAGGTTGGAATCCGTGGCATGGCTGCACTAAGATTAGCGCCGGGTGCCGCTACTGCTATGTGTATAGGCAAGACGCGCAATATGGCTGCGACGTGGGCAGCGATGTGGCGCGCAAAACGGGTGCTTTCTCTCTGCCCATGAAGCGCCGCCGCGACCGTTCCTACAAGATTCCATCGGGCAGCATAGTGTTCACTTGCTTCACAAGCGATTTTCTGCTCGACGATGCCGACGAGTGGCGCGGGGAATGTTGGCAGATGATGCGCGAGCGCAGCGACTGCATGTTCTACTTCTTCACCAAGCGCATTCATCGCTTTGCCGAATGTATGCCTGCCGACTGGGGCGACGGCTACAACAATGTGATAGTGGGTTGCACGGTAGAAAATCAGGCTATGGCTGATTTCCGCCTGCCCATCTTCAAGAGTCTGCCCATCAAGCACAAATCGATAATCGTGGCACCGATGCTCGAGGCGGTGAACCTTGAGCAGTGGCTCGATGGTAGCATCGAGGAGGTGTCGGTGAGCGGCGAATCGGGAATGTATGCGCGCGAATGTCGCTACGAATGGGTGCTCGATGTGCGCCGCCAGTGCATCGAGGCTGGCGTGGCGTTCTCGTTTCATCAAACTGGCGCCAACTTCGTGAAAGATGGCCACCGATACGCCATTCCGCGCCGATTGCAAATCGCACAAGCCCGCCGAGCCGGAATTGACGTAGATATAGCCCCAAATCTCGCCCCCGAACGTGAATGGAACAACTGGACAG
>CALZAF010000171.1 GCA_945612775.1 uncultured bacterium
AAAATCCGTGTTAATATCAGCCACTGCGTGCGATTGAAATTTTCAGCCTTGTCCTTGCGATTTCACCTTTATAGGAGGTTGGCTATGATGATAGCCTCGCGATTTAAGGGTTCGCTGATAGATGTTTCCGCCGCACACCACATATAGCGTGTTGCCAACGAACGACAGATTGGTTACAGCACCTTGGGGCAAGTCGAGAATGGCTCTTACGCGCCCGTTTTGGTCGCACACTTGCACTCCGAGTGCCGTAGCCACATACAGATTGCCGTTGGTGTCGAACGCCATCGGACCATTCTCCTGCAGGGCATCGTTGTCGGCACTGTGAAGCCAATAGAATCGTTCGCCATGCAAGAGTTCGCCATCGTTGCCCACCACGTAGGCTATCAGCCAGTTGCTGCTTGGTTCGCTCTGCACCATCACGCTGTGGTCGGGCGATAGTGCGAAGTGGCTGCCTCTGCTTATCAGTTTCTGCTTCGCCGATATAGTAATGGCGGGATTTAGGTAAAGCGTATCGCGGTGCGCCGAGTAGCGAGCCACAAATTTCCAATCCTCGCCGTCAGCCAAGATTTCCCGAAGCATATCGTTGCCGCTCTTGCCCTTTTTCACCCTTTGGGGCCAACCTTTCCACAGGAATCGCATAGCGTCGGCAAACGCCAAGGTGCCATAGCGTATGCTGTGGCCGCCCTTATCCCACGCCTCGGCGAGTTCATAGCCAGCAAATTGCAACGCAGAGTGCATCAGCTGGTTATATTCCCACCAACTGCCGAAAAGTGGATTCCACGCATCTTTCTCGCCGTCTTGCATAAATATTCTTATCGCTTTGGGTTCGGTTTTGCGCACCAAAGCCGGGAAATCGTTGCCGCCTCGCATTGCCACGAAGGTGCCTACGGCGGTATAGACGCGGCTAAACAAGTCGGGCCGATACCACGCTGCCGACCAGGCGCAGATGCCGCCACTGCTTGCTCCAGTGATAGCGCGGTCGTTGGCATCGCTGGAGATGTGCAGCACTCTGCCATCATCGAGTGTCATTCCCTCCACCTGCGGCAGCAGTTCGCGCTCGAGGAACTCCGCCCAATGGCTGTTCATAGTGTCGAACTCGCGGCTACGGTTGTAGCGCACCACGTCGCCCTGAGAATTTTTTATTACCCCCGGCTCCACAAACACCCCTATGCACACAGGCATATCGCCTGCGGCTATAAGCGTATCCATCTTTGCAGCAGCATCGTAGAGTATGCCATCCATGCACACCAGCAGGCAAGCAGGCTTGTCGCCGCCATACTGCGCCGGCACATACACCTTATATGCCCGTGAGGTTCCGGGATAGATGTCGGAGTGATCGATGCTACAAGTGATGATAGTGCCAGCCGGCACCGACTGCGACTGCATCGTTAGCGACATCAAGCATACCACAATTATTATTGCTATTCTTGCCATGACTCTTTTCGGTTTAGTTTTGACTATAAAGGTAATGAAATTTTTCCGCTGCCACACTATATAGGCAAAACAAATATCCCCAAGCCGGAGCCACGGCTTCAGAGTGCGCTTCCTTGTCCGACCGGTCGGACAAGGTCTCACGACGAAATTCCCCGCTGTGCCGCCGAGATGTCAAGAATATTGCGTAAATTTGGGGTTGGAATTAATCATAAAGCAGATAATATGGCAAACAAAGATAAAAATTGGGAAATCCTCGAGAGCGAATATGTGATTCGCCGCCCGTGGCTTACCGCCCGCAAAGATAAAGTACGTATGCCCAACGGGGTGGTTAACGATGAGCATTGGGTGCTCGAATATCCTGAATGGGTAAATGTGATAGCTATCACCACCGATGGCAAATTTGTGATGGAGCATCAATATCGCCACGGATTGCGCTGCTGCGGCTACGAACTCTGCGCAGGTGTGGTGGAAGACGGCGAGGACCCGCTCGACGCCGGAAAACGCGAACTCTATGAGGAGACCGGCTTCGGTGGAGGTAAATGGACTAAATATATGGCTATTTCTGCCAATCCAAGCACCACAAGCAACCTAACTCACAGCTACATAGCCGAAGGCGTGGAGCGAATATCTTCGCAGCACCTCGAGGAAACCGAGGACATAGAGGTGGTGATAATGACTGCCGCCGAAGTGCGCCAGAAGCTGCTCGATGGCGAAATTATGCAGGCTCTTATGGCTGCCCCTCTTTGGCGTTACTTTAGCGAACATCCCGAACTTTTCGACGACGACGATGAGCCTCAACGCTAAAACTCGCTTTATAATCTCGCTGCGCCGACTCTTGGCAACGGCGGTGGCTGTGCTGTGCCTTGCCCAAATAGCTGCTGCCAAGGCTTCGCTTACCGCTCACCGCAATGTGGGCGACGGAACATATAACTTCTGGCTATATCTGCCCGACGGCTACGAGAATAGCGTTGGCAGCAAACCGCTTATCGTGTTTCTGCACGGAGCGAGTCTGTGCGGCAACAACCTCAACTCGGTGAAGCGCTACGGACTAATCGACGCTGTGGAAGAAGGCCGATTGATAGATGCCGTTATCGTGGCTCCGCAATGTCCGGGCGGCGGATGGAAGCCCGAGCGGGTGCATGCCACCGTGGAATGGGTGAAGCGCAACTATCCCTTCGACGCTAATCGCCTGTATGTGGTGGGTATGAGCCTCGGCGGATTTGGCACGGTAGATTACTGCGCCACTTACCCCGACGAGGTGGCTGCCGGCATAGGAATGTGCGGCGGCGGCACCGTCAGCGCCACCCAACAGCAAAATCTGTCGCGATTGCCGTTCTGGCTTATCCACGGCACTGCCGACCGTGCCGTGCCCATATCCCAATCGCGCAAAGTGGAGGCGAACATACTCAATTCGCCCGAAGGTGGCGACCGACTGCGCACCACTTGGCTGCAAGGCGGCAATCACGGTTCTCCAGCCCGCGTGTTCTATCACAGCGACACGTATAAATGGCTTTTCAGCCATCGCCTCAACGACTCCGACCGTCCGGTGAACCGCGACATCGATTTCACTATGTCGAAACTCCGCGGCGCCTACAACTCGATGCCTCGTGGCGTGGTGGCTGTGGAAAATGTAAGTGCTGGTAGCATCAAGAAATACACCGATGCGGAGTTCGATCGCGACGATTTCGATATGACTCCATACGAAAATATCACTTACGACGACATCGATTTTGATGCTAACGACTTCGTGCCTGCCGGATTCGACGACGACCCCGACAGCGCTTCAAACGGCAAAGATGTGCTCAACGAACAAGGCCGCCGCAAAATAGCAGGATCGAACGCCAGCGATGATACCAAGCCCAAAGCCTCATCCGACAAAAAGACTGCAAAAACAGTAACTGTGCGCAGCGGTGACACCCTCGAAAAAATAGCCCGCCGAAACGGCACATCTATCGACCATCTCTGCAAGAAAAACGGCATCTCCCGCACCACCACCCTCCGCATAGGTCAAAAACTAAAACTTTAGCCCAAATAGCCTTCAAAACGGTGCTTTCGCCGGCATCCCGAGAGATAAAAACGTCTCTGCTCCGTAGATGCTGATAATCACCCGCCTGTGTTACTGGCACTCTGTTAGATGAAAATATCCTGTTCCATTCGCATAAATCCGCGTGAAATCCGCACAAGGGTATTATCGGTGTGCGGATGCTGCTAACTGCGGCAAGCGAGATTTGTTAATTGGTGTAAAATTCTTATTTTTTGTTCCTTTTGTCGCATTTATTCAAATATTTGTATTACCTTTGCAGTGGAACAAGAATTTTTGAAGGCAAAACAAACGCAATCGATATATGAAGAAATTTATTATTGCTATGATCTGTGCATTGGTGTCTGTGCTGCCAGCAGTGGCATAGGACATGAATTCTAAGGGTGACAACATTGTTGGCGAATATCTATTAAGTAGCACTTCAAAACAAGCAACGCGGATGCCAAATCCGCTGAAAGTAAAAACCATATATTTAATAATGACTCTTTTGTGGCCACTGTTGACGCGAGTCGATGGTGGTCATTTTTTTTCCTCGCTACTGCTTCGAAGCGCTATTATGCCGCCCTGGGGCGATGGAGATTCGTCAGATTGTTGTATCTTTGCGCCAAAACCACATTTTTGAAGCATGATATCGCGCTGCTACCTCGAAATTACCAACGTCTGCAACCTCGATTGCGTGTTCTGCCCTAAAACCCGAAGGGCGGCGCGCACCATCACGCCTCACGAATTTGATGTGATTACCGATAGCCTTCGCGGCGAGATTAAATTTCTATATTTTCACCTCATGGGCGAACCCACGCTGCACCCTCACCTCGCCGAATTTGTGGCACAGGCGCGCAGCAAGGGTTTTGTGCCGGTATTGACCACCAACGGCACTCTGCTTGCCGGTGCCGACGCCCTCGCCCAGTCGGGACTGCACAAGGCGCAGATATCGCTCCATTCCCACGAGGGGAATAATCGCCATTGCGCCCAGGGCTACATTGCCGGCGTGATGCACTTTGCCCAAATTGCTGCCCAAAATGGCACGATAGTGGTGCTGCGACTATGGAATCGCGGCGGAAACGACAGCGCCAACGATGAGATATTGCATCTGCTCGAACAGCATGCGCCGCAACCCTGGACCGAACGCCGCGACGGTTGGAAATTGGCTGAAAATATCTATCTCGAGTACGATAGTAAGTTCGATTGGCCCGACGAAGAAGCACCGGAATATGAGTCGCAGGACATGTTCTGCTATGCGTTGCGCAATCAGATAGGGGTGCTTGCCGATGGGTCGGTAGTGCCCTGTTGCCTCGATCACGACGGCGCCATGACGCTCGGCAATCTATTCAGCCAGCCGCTTTCCGAAATCCTTGCCACCCCGCGCGCCCAAGCCATCTACCACGGCTTCACCCGCCACCAAGCCACTGAGCCCCTCTGCCGCCACTGCGGCTACGCTGCCATCACCAAGCAATTCCGAAAACAATAGCCATAAGTAGGGGAATCTTGTGAAATTGATGTAAATTTGCTTTACAATATCCATATCATAATTAAACGAATCATAAACCTAAGAGTTCAAACGAAGATTTTTAGCGATAAACTTATATTTTGGCGATATGAAGCAAAACGCGGCAACGCTGAGGCTATGTGTAGCCTCGGCACATATTATGCTTATGATGCAAAGGAGCCCGATTTTATACAGGCGGCAAAATGGTGGC
>CALZAF010000172.1 GCA_945612775.1 uncultured bacterium
AGGTTTTTTTGAGGCACGGATTGGCACGAAGTTTTGTGAGGGCTAATCTGCTATTAATCTGTCCTGGATTGGGGCTTATGGATGGGTGAAAACTGTCAATAGCGAACAATAAATGTTAAAAAATGTAATTTTTTTCAATTCTTTGGTGGCGGTTGATGGGGTGTGTGAGATGTGGCGAAATCGGGGCGTGAGGGTGTTGAGTGGGCTATTTTGCGGTTTTTGGGCGCGGTGGGGCGTGCGGTGGTGCAAATGTTATCAAATCTTTAATGCATTTTGTGGTGAAGTGGCGAATCGCTAAATTTGCAATGATAAACAAATCAAACGCCAAACAAACTCACTTAAACAGAATGTCGAAATTCAGAAACATAAGCAAAATGATGATATTGGTGTGCGCCATTATCATAGGAGCTGCATCGGCAACGGCGCAGGAGCTTGCCAACCGCAAGCACGGAACTGTGCGCGAGCAGATGGAGCAATCATCGCTGTTTCAGGGCAATAACACCCATTTCGACGAAGTGCGTGCGATTCTCGACTATGCCAACTCGTTTATCGGCACCCGATATCGTCGCGGCAGCTCGAGCCCAAAAGGCTTTGACTGCTCAGGCTTTACGAGCTACGTTTTCAAGAATTTTGGCTATCAACTGACCAGATCGTCGAGTTCGCAGGTTAGCGACGGCACTCCAGTGGCAAAGAACGAGCTACAGCCCGGCGACTTAGTGTTTTTCAACGGTCGAGCAGTGGGCAAGCGCGTGGGCCACGTGGGCATAGTTACCGAAGTGAAGGAAGACGGCAAATTTAAGTTTATCCACTCGAGCAACGGCAAAGGCGTGATAGTAAGTTCGAGCGAAGAAGCCTACTACAAGCGCCGCTATGTGGGCGCAAGCCGAGTGGTGGAGCAGAAACAATGTGAAATACCAATTGAAAAAGATTAATATACGTGTTTATTCAGGTTTGAGGGCGGCATTGGAATGGATTTTCAGATGCCGCCTGATTTTTTTTGCTTCGAAGGGGCGAAAAAAGGGCGTAGGAGGCAGCGATGGCGCAAAAAGTGGCGGCGTGTTGGCTGAGAATTGCCCGACAATCATTAAATTTGCAAATTGGATAATAACGGAAACAAAATGAGTGACTCGAAAATGCGAATTGACATACTCACGGTGATGCCCGAGATGCTGGAATCGCCGCTCAACTGCTCGATACTGAAGCGTGCTCAGGACAAAGGTCTTGTGGAGATAGTGGTGCACAATCTGCGCGACTACTCGCTCAACAAGCACCGCAAGGTAGATGATTACCCCTTCGGCGGCGAGGCAGGCATGGTGATGCAAATAGAGCCAGTGGACCGCTGCATAACGATGCTTCAAGAGCAGCGCCACTACGACGACATCATCTTCACCACCCCCGACGGCGAGCAGTTCTCGCAGCCGATAGCCAATCAGCTGTCGCTGCAACAGAATCTGATGATACTCTGCGGCCACTACAAGGGCATAGATTACCGCATCAGAGAGCACTTTATCACCCGCGAGATATCGATAGGCGACTATGTGCTCACCGGCGGCGAGATACCCGCAGCGGTGATAGCCGACGCCGTGGTGCGCCTGATTCCCGGCGCGATAGGCGACGAGCAGAGTGCGCTCAGCGACTCCTTTCAGGACAATCTGCTGGCGCCGCCCGTCTATACCCGTCCGGCAGAATATAAGGGATGGCGCGTGCCCGACGTGTTGCTATCGGGCAACCAGGCGAAAATCGACGAGTGGAAACACAATCAGAGCATGGAGCGCACTATGCGACTGCGCCCCGACCTGCTCGAAGAATAAATATTTTTATAAATAATAAGGAGGAAAATACGTATGGAAGAAAAAAAGAACCAGTGGTATGGGTTGAAGCCCAAATGGGTGCCCGAGTGGATTAGCCTGACGCTTGTGGCGTTTGTGGCGTTTGTGTTGCTGATGCTGTTCTACGGCGATTCGAGCTACGTAAAGAGCAGCGAATATGATAGGCAGATAGGTAAGCTCAAGCGCGAAATCAAGGAAAATCACGACACCGCGCAGGTGTATATGCGCAAGGTGAACGAGCTCAACACCGACCGAGAGACACTCGAGCGCATAGCTCGCGAAAAATACGGCATGAAGCGCGAAAACGAAGACGTGTATATCACCGATATCCCTTGAATCAGGGCTATTTAGGTGGAAAATATATAATAAACATAGAATAAGAGAACAAAGATGAAGAAACTCGATAAAAAGACGGTGCAACGCATTCAGGGAGTGCTGCTCGCCCTGGGCATGGTGATGCTGGTGGTGTCGGCAGCCTTTCCGCTGCTGGGCGTTTGGCCCGAGGGCATGCTGCTGATGCGCTACATATTTGCCGCCGGGGCAGCCACGGTGCTCGCCGTGCGCCTGACCGAAGTGTATGAAGGCAAGAACCTGAGAGTGAAGCGACTGCACTCGCTCGAGCGCGTGTCGGCGTTTCTCTACTGCGTGTCGGCATTTCTGCTCTTCTACTACGGCAACCGGCTCGGCGGCGGCGACTGGATAGCCTTTCTGCTCGCCGGAGCGATAATGCAGATCTACACCTCGTTTATGATACAGCACGAGGAAGAAAAAGACGCCAAAAAGGCGTAAGGTGGCGCCAAAAGGCGGCACGGCAGAGCAGTTTGGGCGAAAATACGGACAGCCGGGCGGCTATGGGTTTGCAAAATGGTGCTTTGGCATGCAAAAGTCGGGCTTGAGGGCATCGGAAAAGTGAAAAAAGGCATAAATTGGCGCATAAATTGCTAAAAATGCGTTAAAATGCCGATAATCAGATAAGATTTACTAATTTTGCAAGCGAAAAGCCCAACGAGGGCAAAAAGTCGAGCGCAGCAAAGTCAGAAAAAACGGCGCAAGCGCAGGCGCAGCCCCCGAGGCAACAACCATATTACGGAATAATTATCAGAAATGAAAAAAGCATATAGAATACTACTATTGGCAGCATTCATGGTGATGACAGGCATCGCCCAGATGAACGCTCAGGGAATTACGAGTCCATACTCGAAGTTTGGTTACGGTCTGCTCGGCGACGGCGCCACAGGCATACAGCGCACCATGGGTGGCGTGGGTTATGCCATGCAGAACGGACGCTTGGTGAACGCAATGAACCCGGCATCGTATGCCGCCACCGACACCTTGACCTTCCTCTTCGACATGGGTCTCGACCTCACCCAGCTATGGTCGAAGGACGGTGAGAACACCGGCAACGCCTTCGGCGGCGGACTCGACTACATCAGCATGCAGTTCCCGATAGGTAAGAATATGGGCGCCAGCATAGGCGTAGTGCCATTCTCGTCGGTAGGTTATGCCTACAGCAAGACCATCGACAACGGCGTGGACAACCGCAGCGGCGAGGGCGGCATCAATCAACTATATGGCGGCTATGCCATTCGCCCCATTAATGGACTCTCGGTGGGTTTCAACGCCTCGTATGTGTTCGGAACCATCGTCAACGACGTGATAGCGCAGAATGCCACCTCGGGATCGGTAACCCTCTACGAACGCATGATAAGCGTTAGTGACTGGGGCTTGCAGTTCGGTTTGCAATATGCCTACAACATCAATCGCCGCAACCGCGTGACCGTAGGTGCCGTTTACGGCCTCGGCAAGTCGTTGCACGGCGACACTTGGGGCACCTACTACGACACCCAAGACCAGCAAGTGGTATCGACCGACACCATCAGCATGGGCGGCAAATATAGCATTCCAGCCACCTACGGCTTAGGTCTCAGCTACACCTGGAACAACCGCTTCACAGCCGAAGTTGACGTGACCTATCAGCAATGGACCAAGGCAAAATTCGCGCCGCTGCCAAGCTTCGACCTCGACGGCACCAGCCTCGACTTCAACGACCGCATACGCGTGGGCATGGGCGTGTCGTATCAGCCCGACGACCGCGGCGGCTACGCCAAGCGCATCACCTATCGCGCCGGTGCATACTACAACCGCGACTATATGAACATCCGCGGCAACTCGGTGCGCGACTATGGCGTGGGCTTGGGCGTGAGTCTGCCAGTGCCTAACGGCAAGACGCTCATCAACCTCGGCGTGGAATATAAGCGCCGCGAATCGTCGCCAAACAAGCTCGTTACCGAAGATTATATCAACATCACCTTCGGCGTGACCTTCAACGAGATGTGGTTCTGGCAAAACAAGATTCGCTAACCCCACACATTGCAAAATCCCCGTCGGTGGCGATGCGGCGGCTCGCGTAGGGCGCAGCCGGGGCAGCATCGCGCACCGCACACACATTTTTTCCCCTACTACTATCAGTTCCGCCTCGATGAAAACATCGCGCCACATATTGCTAACGCTGCTATTGATGGGCATGATGCTCTCGTGCGCCCGCCAGACCGAAACCGCGGCGCCTAAGCCGCTCAACCCCGATTCGGTGCCGATGATGGTGACGCACAACGTGCGCACGCTCATCAGCGACTCCGGCGTTACGCAATATCGCATCACCACCCCGGTGTGGTATGTATATGACGGCGGAAAAGAGCCCCATTGGAATTTCCCCGAAGGGGCGTATCTCGAACAGTTCGACAAGAAATTCAAGGTAATCGCCACGGTGCGGTGCGACTCGGCTCGCTACAACACCGTGGAACAACTGTGGCGTCTCGACGGCAATGTGAACATACAAAACGTGCAGGGCGACCTTATCGTCACCAACCAGATGTTCTGGGACCAGCGTTGGGATGAGGTCCGCAGCGACTCGTTTGTGCATATCGAGAAGGTGGACCGAGTTATCGAGGGCTACGGCTTCAAGTCGAACCAAGCCATGACGCGCTACCATCTGAATAAGGTGATGGCTATCCTGCCGGTTGACGAAAGCCGTATGCCGGGGAATAGAGCCGCCGCAGCCCCCACCGATACCACCGCTGCAGAGAATTAACGCAGATTACCGCAAGTTTTTTTACCACGTATTACCACGGAGTTATTGGGGTTTTACCACGGAGTTTTTTGTTCTAACACGGATTAGCACGGAGGTTTTTTGATTTAACACGGATTGGCACGGATGAGATGTGAGAATCTGTGTTATCTGTGGTTTTAACACGGATTTCCACGGACAATTTGTGAGAATCTGTGCGATAATCAGTGTTTATCTG
>CALZAF010000173.1 GCA_945612775.1 uncultured bacterium
CTTCTTATCCAACGATAAATTTGGCATTTCGGTTGGGAATAATATTTTTTTTGTAATTTTGCAGCGCAAGCGCCTTGGGGCGCTTGGGAGTTTTTGGCAAACAGACATATTTTCAATAGATATTAGGGGAAATGCAACAAATCGAACTACATAACACGCTGCCTAAGGTGTTTGCTGATGCGCAAATCGCGGCGAGCGATATTTGGCTTACCGATTTCACCTTCGAGAAGGGCAAGCACTATATGGTTAAGGCTGAGAGCGGCACGGGAAAATCGTCGCTCTGCAGCTATATCTACGGTTATCGTACCGACTATTCGGGGCGCATAGCCTTCGACGGCACCGATATTGCACCGTTTGGAGCTAACGAATGGTGCGAAATACGATGCCGGCACATAGCTTATCTGCCGCAAGAATTGCGACTCTTCCCCGAACTCACTGCACTGGAGAATGTGTTGCTCAAGAATCAACTCACACAGCATAAAAGCGAGAACGAAATACGCGATATGTTTGCCACCCTTGGCATCAGCGACAAGGTCAATAGCCTGGTGCAGCACCTATCGATAGGTCAGCAGCAGCGCGTGGCAATAATTCGCACCCTGTGCCAACCCTGCGACTTCATAGTGCTCGACGAACCGGTGAGCCACCTCGATGAAGCCAATAATGCCATCGTGGCTCGACTGGTGGAGAGCGAAGCAAAGCGCCAAGGCGCTGGCATAATAGCCACCTCGGTGGGCAATAACCTATTGCTTAACAATTTAGTAGAACTGAAACTATGAAATCGCTAATGTGGAAATTGCTGCGTAAGCACGTAAGCACTATGCAACTCGGCGGATTTGCCATAGCCAACCTTATAGGCCTCACCATAGTGGGCATAGCCTTGCAATTTTATCTCGATCTGCGCCCGCTATTCAACGATGAGGAGAGTTTTGTGAAAAGCGACTATATGGTCGTCACTCGCAAGGTTACGGGCGTGAACGCCCTTATGGGTGGGTCGGAAATCTCAGCCGACGCCGTGGCGGACATCGAGGCTCAGCCGTGGGTGCGTCGTGTGGGAACATTCACACCGTCCGACTATGAGGTGCGCGCTGCCGTGGCTCTCGGTTCGTCGGGTGCTTCGATGACCACTCAACTCTTTTTCGAATCGATTCCGGAGGAGTTTATCGACGTTAATTCTGCCGAATGGCGCTTCGACGAGCGCAATCCTGTGATTCCGGTGATAGTGTCGAAGGACTACCTTTCGCTCTACAACTTCGGTTTTGCTGCTGCGCAAGGAATGCCAAAAATCAGTGAAGGCATGGCGGGAATGATCCCGTTGCAATTCACCATATCGGGCGGTGGCGCTTCGCAGACCTTTGCAGGCCGCATTGTGGGATTCTCCAACCGCCTCAACACCATACTCGTGCCCGAAGAATTTATGCAGTGGAGCAATAACCGATTTGGCAGCGGTGCGCCTAAGGCTCCAAGTCGCTTGATAGTGGAAGTGAACTCTCCCGGCGACATCAAGATAGAGCAATATATCGCCGACCACAACTTAGAAGTGGCTGGCGACAAGGCGAATAGCAACAAGGCAGGCTACTTATTCTCCATAGCTGTTACGGTGGTGGCTGCGGTGGGCGTTCTCATCAGTCTGCTATCGTTTTTCGTGCTGATTCTAAGCATTATGCTGCTATTGCAGAAGAACAACAAGAAACTTCAAGACCTGCTTATGCTCGGCTATACGCCTATACAGGTGTCGAGGTCATATATCAATCTGGTGCTTTGGGTCAACGATGCCGTGCTTGTATTGGCTTTGGTGCTCATATTCGTGGCTCGTATCATCTATCTGCCTATGCTTGAGCCGCTTGGACTCGAAGGGGCTTCCGCTAAAATCACCATTGTGGTGGTGATAGGCATCATTGCACTCATCTCTATAGGCAATTCGCTGGCAATAATTCGCCGCATCAATAGCCTATGGCGCCAAACCGACTAACTCGCCCACAGTGCAAGCAGAATTGCAATATTTTTGCACATTTTGCTAATAAAAGTTAGCACTGTTGTAACCTAAGTTTAGTTTTAGTATATTTGCAAAATATAAAACTAATAAAAACTTGCAACAATGAAACTAAAGACTCCATCACTGATGTTACTCGGGTTGCTCGCACTGGGCATCTCGGTTGTTAGCTGCACCAATCGCACCGAAAAAAGCGCAATCGAAGCCAGCGATGCTGCTTCGGGTTGCGACATCAATAACTTCGAAATCTACGAAGAATTTAAGACTGCCTCGGCAGCATATCTATGCAAAGACGACACCACTTTTGGCGCCGATACCAAGGTTTATACCACCGCATCTATCACTGTGCAGTGGCCTCGCCGCTTTGGAGATAGTGACGTGAAATCGCTGCAGGACACCATTTTGGCGCACACCTTCGTCACTCCTAAGGCTTCGGTTGATAGCTGCATAGTAGATTTTATATCGCGTCCTATAGGCTTCGGCGAATACGCCCTCGAGAAGGTGGATTTCGAACCCGTATTCGACGAGACTACCCGCGTGCTAAGCACCAATACATCGGTTAAGTCGGTGGGATTCTGCGAGAAATATGTGGTTTTCAAGGTTGAACACGATGAATATCGCGGTGGCAACCACCCAAGCTATTTTGCAAGCTTCATCAACTACGACCTTAAAAACAAGCGCGTGGTAAACTTCAACTCGCTCTTTAAGGACAATAGCGACGATCAACTGCTCGAAATCTTGAAGCAAGCCCTTATCAGCAACTATTTCTGCACCAATCTCGAAGAAGTGGCTGAGAAATCGGGTATCTTTATTTCCGACCTTTTCGTGAGCCACGAGGTGTATCTCACTGGCGATGAGATTGTGTTTTTCTTCAATCCTTACGAAATCGGTCCTTGGGCAATCGGAACAGTTGAAATTCCTGTGCCGGTGGTTACGCTCGCCGACTGCCTCAGCGACTACGGCAAGCAGCTCTACGATATCGAATAAATCTCTATTTATAGCCGTCTCCGCTCTTCCACACGCCACTCGTTCGTTGCTCTCTTTTGGGGCAACGAACGCCACTTTTTAGGAGCTGCGCTCTCTATATCTTTGGGCGCGGATATGCACATCAAAAAATAGTCTTAAAACCAAGAAACAACACTTCTCAATTATGGCAACAAACCTCAGCAATAGCCCATTCTCTCAGCGAAATCTGGCAATCGATATGCTTCGCGCCATCACCATGTTCACAATGATTTTCGTCAACGACTTCTGGAAGATTCACGATGTGCCGCACTGGCTCGAACATGCCGCCTTTGGCGAAGATTTCATGGGGCTCGCCGATGTGGTGTTCCCCTGCTTTTTGTTTGCCGTGGGAATGTCCATCCCTTACGCCATAGAGCGCCGTTATGCCCGAGGATTGAGCGCCGAAAGCACCGTGGGACACATCCTGTCGCGTTCGCTTTCGCTCATCATAATGGGTTGTTTCATAGGTAATTCCGAATATCGATTGTCGCCCGACGCACCTTATCCTATAGGCGTGTATTGGATACTCATGGCAGTGGGATTCATTGCCGTTTGGAACCTCTATCCCAAACCTGCGAATGCTCTGCAGCGACGCCTCATCTGGGCTGCCCGATGCATAGGCGGTGCCATACTTATATATCTCATCATCACATTCCGAAATCCCGATGGAGGAGTGTTCAGCCCATATTCGAGCATCCTCGGACTTATAGGATGGACCTATCTGGTGTGCGCCATGACTTATTTCTTCTGCCGCAACAGCATCAAGCGCATAGCTGTGGCGTGGACCGTGTTTATGATAATCTGCATAGTGGGCACTCCGCTGCGCGAGTGCTACGGCGGGCAGCCTCTGCTATGGCTTGGCGAAAGGAATTTCTACAACGGCATGCTGGGGATATTGCACATAGGCAACGGCGCACTCGTGGTGCTCTCGATGAGCGGAATGTTGCTATCGCTCATCAGCGAAAGGCTTGTGCAGCGCACTTGGCAATTTAAGATTATATGGGCAGCCATAGCAGCCATTATATTCGAGGTTCTTGCACTCGCATCGCACCGATTCTGGATTATCGGCAAGATTGAAGCCACCCCAGTGTGGGTGTTCACCATCATCGCCATCTCGGTGCTGCTCTACACCATTCTGCATTGCCTTGTCCAAGCAGGCATCACCCGCTGGTTCGCCCCACTGCGCCCAGCCGGCACAGCCACCCTCACCGTCTATATCATGCCCTACGTATTCTACGCCTGCAGCAGCCTCACAGGCATAGTCCTCCCCGACAGCCTAACCCACGGCATCCTCGGCATTGCCAACTGCCTCTGCTTCTCGCTAATAGTAATCACCATAACAGGCATCCTCGAACGCCTGCACATCAAACTGAAAATCTAATCCCCGCCGCGGCCACGCAATCTCACGCATATTCCGCAGCCGCGGTCAGATAATCTCACACAGATCTACCAGATGGGATTATCTAACAGATTGATTAAACACGGATCTCCACAAATACCACCACGTATTGCCACAATCTTGTGCAAATCGGTGTTAGAAGCGTTCTGAAAGAACGAAGGCCGAGGCGGAGCTGAGGCTTATAGCCAGGGGTGAGCGCAGCGTAACCCCTGGACTAAAATATCACTTAATAATAGCATCTGAAAGATGCGAAAAATACTGATAATCAAGTGATTTCGCTTCTTTCAGAAGCATAACCGTGGTGGAAACATATACCGTGGGTTACGCTACCGCTCACCCACGGCTATAAGTCGAAGCCAAGCTTCGACCTCGCTTCTTTCAGAAGCTCATGCAGCGGTTTCGTAATCTCACATGGTCTGCCAGATTGTTACTATCTCCGAAGCTGATTTGCTATGGGGTCGTGGTACACCACACTGGTCGCTTTTGCTCCCTTTGTGTGGTGCTAACCAAAGTCAACGTCTCCGACGTTGTGTGACTGCGGTGATGGGTTTTAACACGGATGTTTTCACGGATAGGCACAATCTATGTGCAAATCCGTGAAAATCATTGTGTTATATGTGTTTGGATTGTGAATGCCGGCAGCGCAGCTTTGGGGAGGCTGATTTTGCTGGAAAACAATCAATTTACCACCATTTCGTCGATGAAGAA
>CALZAF010000174.1 GCA_945612775.1 uncultured bacterium
GCGCGAAAGGGCACATCTCACGAAACCGCCGATAATGCAGCTCTCGCCACTACCATACAGCATTATCTGCGTGCTATGCAGGAAGGCAAAAACATAGGTATTCCGCAGGGCAATGCCCTGTTCTCTCTGATTGCCGAGATAATTCTTGGTTACGCCGATATGCTGCTTGCTCAAGAGATTGAAATAGCTAAGGCTAAGGGCATTCTGCCATGCAATTTGGAATATGACGTGCTGCGATATGTGGATGACTACCGAATTTTCTGCAACAATAGCGACTACCTCGAGAAGATATCCTATATGTTGCAGCATATACTCGAAAAACTTAATTTCCGCATGAATTCATCGAAAACCAAGATTACTTCCGACGTCATAACCGAATCGATTAAACCCGATAAAGCATACTACATCTTCAATACGCCTATCGAGAGCAATGTGCCACAGCAGAACGAATTTGGGCATGACATCAAAGAGAGAATATACGATTTCGACGGATTTCAGAAGCATCTGCTCTTTATCTATGAGTTCTCTAAGCGATTCCCTAATTCGGGCCAACTTGTGAGACAGTTAGAAGCCTTCAGCGACCGAGTGGAAAAACATCTGAAAAAGAGAACCATCTACAAGGAAACACGTACGATAGACGTAGAGAGCGGCATCGTAACTACCCAAGCGAAATCGTATGAATGGAAAGGGCATCTGTGGGAAAACATTGCAGTTATGGTGGCTATCGCAGTGGAAATTGCTGCCAACAATCTGCGCGCAGCCAACAATGCGCTGAAAATAGCGAGTCAGATGCTTGAAGACATGCGCAAAGAGGATGCGCTGAAGAAGAAAGAAATCATAGAACTTATCTACAAGAAGTTGATTAGCATCCCTAATTCGGCATTTCTTCAGGTGTGGATGCAAAACATCACCCACACCACCGACGACTGGTCGGCAGGTGAAATTTACGATATGCCTCTGTGCAAGGTGGTTGCCGAGCAGCCTGTAACTCTGTGGAACAATAATTGGCTGATGCCCGAAATCGCCAAAGGGTTGCCTCAGGATAGTATCGTTAACAGGGAACTATTGGCAGAAACTGGACAAGTAATCACCTTTAAGTCTCGCAGAGAATACGACGAAATGGGTTATTAAACAAAAAAAACACTAACGAATATGCAGTTTACACAATCGCAACAATCAGCAATCGATGCTTTCAATGCTTTTCTGGCAGGTCGGGAGCAGGTGTTTATGCTCAAAGGAGCAGCGGGCACTGGCAAAACCACCATTGTGGCTGAATTATTGAATATTCTCAGGATGCAGCACCATGAGGTTAGGCTCATGGCGCCCACAGGCAGAGCGGCATTTGTGCTCAGCGACAAAACTGGATTGCCTGCTCACACTATACATAAAAGCATATATTCGTTCGAAGACCTTAAATCATCGAAATCGGGCGAGGAAGGCGATGATGAAGATGCAGTGTTGCACACAAAATACGGCCTGCGCTCGTGCAACGATCCTGCTGACACCATCTACATAGTAGATGAATCGTCGCTAATCTCCGACATTTTCTCTGAGAACGAGGCATTTTCGTTCGGATCGGGCAAATTGTTGTCCGATTTATTCACCTTCGCGCACGGCAGGAAAATAGTGTTTGTGGGCGACTATGCACAGCTTCCGCCCATCGGCATGAGTTTCTCTCCAGCCCTCGACGCTGAGTATATTGCCCAGAATTTCGGTTGCAAGGTGCGAGAAGTGATGCTTCGCGAGGTTATACGCCAGGCTTCGAATAGCACAATCCTAAACAACGCCACTCGCATTAGGCAATGCATCGAAGACAAACGCTTCATCGAGTTTAAATTGGCTCAAGGAGAAGATTCTGAGCCAGAGGACGATGATTTGCTGACGCCCTACTACAGCCTTTCGGCATCTAAGCCGTGCGAGAATGCAATAGTTGTGGTCTATAGCAATCGCCAAGCGCTGAAATACAACATAGCCATCCGAAGCCACTACTTCGGCAATAGCGCTCCTCGCTTGCAGCAAGGCGACTCGCTGCTCATTGCCCGAAACAATTATGCCTACGATATCGAACTCTTCAACGGCAGCATAGTGCAAGTAATTTCGTGCTCCGAAAACGACAACGAGGTGGAGATTCGCCCCGTGAGAGTGAAATTGGGCAAAGACAACATCGAAACGGTAAATCTCTCATTCCGCAAAGTTAAAATTGCCACCTATTTGGGCGATAGGCGCCATGAACTGGAAGTGACAATCTTAGACAACTTTTTAGACGACCCAGCTGGGTCAATCGGTGGTATGCTTGCTCGTGCATTGATAGTGGATTTCAACAATCGTTTGCCAAGCAATATCAAGCAGAGTCTGACCGAAATCAAACGAAACATACGCAAAAAAATCGATTTATCTCAGTCACAGCGACTTGTGTGGGATGCCTATCGCGAACTGTTGATAAAAGACCCATATTACAATGCATTAATATGCAAATATGGCTATGCCATGACCGGACACAAGGCCCAAGGCGGCGAATGGGATTATGTTTTCGTAGATATGGGCAGATACGGAGGTACGGCTAACGAAGATTTCTTCCGATGGACCTACACCGCACTTACGCGTGCATCTAAGAAAATTTGGCATTATCGTTCGCCCGATTTCAACTATATCAGCGGCATGACGGTAGAGCAAATCCAAGCGTCGAAAAACATCAAGGTCAGCACCTACTCCACCGACAGCGACTTTTGCAAAAGCCGATTCGCCCGAATCAAAGAACTTTGCGCTCGTCAAGGGATTGCGGTAAGCGAAAACAAGAGCAAAGCTTATCAGCACATAATCAACTTCCAATCGAGCTGCAACGAGAAGGCTCAGTTTACATTGTGGTATAACGCCGTGGGCTATAGCGACAAAGCACCATCAAGCTCCGCCTCAAACAACGAATTTGCAGGCATTTGCCGCAGAATCCTTGCATTATCCTACGCTCCCAGCGATGTGCCATTTTCGGCGCCCCAACGGCCCTTTGCCGAGAAGTTGGTGGATTTTATCAAATCCCAATTAGTCGAGTTAGACATTCGGCTACTCAACATTACTTCCGAACAATATCAAGACATATTCCACTTGAAAACCGACGGGATAGCCAAACTGCAATTCAGCTACACCGGCAAAGGCAATTACACGCACCTCAAGCCCATCAGCTCATTAGGTGCCGATGACCAGAAACTCGAAAAATTACGTCAACTTTTTATCTAAATCAATCATGAATATCAAAGAAATTACTGCGCTCCGCAAATCGGGAAATCTCGACGCAGCTTTAGCAGCGGCTAAAACAGAATTCGGCAACAACGCCAACAAATACACAGCAAGCGCCTACTTCTGGTGTCTCAACGACTTATATCGCACACAGCCGCACGACGATGCCCTAAGCACCGTGGAACTAATGAAATCGCTGTTCGACGGCCACTGCAGCGACGACGAGTATATGCCAAAAGCCTTAGCCTCGGCGCAAACGAGCCTATTGCCGCACTATCAAGAAGTGAAAGATGCCCTATCTAAAGCAAAGCAAGATGGCGCAAGCGACATTTTGGGCATATCCCAAAGCATTTTCAAGTTATTTGAAGCCGGCGAAATAGATAAAAATCTTTATCCCGACCTGGGATGGCTCTGCTATCACACCTTAAAGCATACGCCCACCGACGATGCCCGAAACCGCAAGATAATGCTCAAAAATTACCTCAGCCTCGACTTGCCTAAGCCTTCGAGCCTGCACTCCCGAATATTAGGCGAGGCGATAAAGGTGGAGCAAAACACCCCGCTGCAATTTAGGATTAGAGATTTCGTGCGACTTTGGGGCATTGAAAACCTCACCGATGACGATTGGACCCAGCCCAAGAGCAAGGAAGGCCACTTGCTCCCTTCGGTGGTGGAAAAACTCATAGGCGTATATGCCAAAGAGGTGAAAACCGACTGCGTAAGCGCATCCGAGGAATTCAGTCAATTGGTAGATACCGCATTAGAGCGATTCCCCGGCAGCCAGAATCTGCCATATTTCAAGGCTCTTATCCTGATTTCGCAAGGCAAAAGAGCAGAAGCAGTGGGATATTATCGCGATTTAATCCTGAGATTTCCATCAAAATTCTACCTCTGGGAACAAATCTCTGAATTGACCGACAACATCGACATAAAGATAGGATGCCTAAGCAAAGCATTAACAACCGGCGACGACGAGTCGTTCCTCGGCGGTGTACGCCTGAAAATGGCTCGGCACCTGATTGCCAAAGGTATGACCGACTACGCAAAATGCGAACTCGAAAAATATCGCAATCTTTATCAGTCGAAAGGATGGAAACTTAAGTATGAATACCACGACCTGTGCCTGCAACTGCCTGCCGCCACATCGGTCAACGACAATCAAGAACTCTATTCCCAATACTCCGTCAAAGCCGACGAATATATCTACGATTCTCTGCCAAACATCGTAGCCATAAAGGTGCACGAAGCTATGCTTGACGACCGAAACCACCCCGGACGCCGCTTCCTGCAATGGACATTGCGAACCAAGGATGCCACGCTCCGCCTGAAGAAGCCGCAAAAGTTCAACCTCGACAAAAGAACTCCTAACGGAGCAATCTTCAACGCAAAAGTGCATAACGGCAAGATAGTTTGGATAAAGGCAAGCACCAATGCCATCGCCGAAGATTGGGCAAAAGAGCTAAGCGGCACCGTGGCATCGCGCATCGGCAAAAACGGCAAGCGATATACATTTATCCAAGGCGTATATGTGGGCGAAAACCTCCTAAAAGGCATATCCGACGGCGATAATATCAAGGTAATCGCCATAATTCAAGACGACGGCCGATGGTCGGCAATTTCATCAACCAAAATATAAAACCACCCTTAATTCACTAAAATATGAGCACATACATCATGCGCTGGAATCCAGCCATCAGCAGCAGCAAGATTTCCGCCTTTGAAGCTGCCCGCAAAAAATGGCCCGAAGGCTTTCGCGGCAACTGGAGCATCTATGAATGGGAGCACGCATAACGGATGGCGCGACCGCAGCACAGCCTTGGAGAGGCTGATTTATGGTTAGCACCACACAGAGGGAGCG
>CALZAF010000175.1 GCA_945612775.1 uncultured bacterium
ATGTGGTTGATATTTGCTATTTTATCGGCTGTGTTTGCGGCGGCTACGGCTGTGCTTGCTAAGGTGGGGATTCAGGATGTTGATTCCAACCTTGCTACTGCCATAAGGACTGTGGTAGTGGTGGTGATGGCGTGGGTTGTGGTGTTTGTGGTGCATCGCTATGGCTCGGATACGGTGAGCCTGATGGACACAATTAGGGCGATAACGCCTCATAGTTGGCTATTCTTGATACTCTCGGGCTTGGCTACCGGCGCATCGTGGCTCTGCTATTTCTATGCCATCAAGCATGGCGATGTGAGCAAGGTGGTGCCTATCGACAAGTGCAGTTTGGTGCTTACTCTGGTGTTTGCAGTAATATTTCTCGGTGAAAGTTTCTCTTGGAAGACGGCAATTGGAAGCCTATTGCTGCTGGCGGGCACGTTCTTTATGATTATCTGAATCAATTCACCGAACACAGTTCTGGATAATGCTATACAATGAACAATAATGGCTCTTGCCGCTTAGGTGGCAGGAGCCATTGCTATTAAGTTTATAAATAATATTCTCGCTTAGATGTGCATCAAGTCGCGGTAGAGGTCGAAGGCCTCTTTCATTGTGTCGGGGGCGATTTCGCAGTCGATGCGAATGTCGCCGGGTGCACCAAGCAGAGTGCAGTTTATCTCGCCGTGCTGGCTTTTCTTGTCATGGCGCATAAGTTCGAGCAGAGCGTCGTAGTCGTCGCAAGTGAAGTGGAATGCACCATAATTCTTGAGCACATAGTCGGCAATGCGGTAGATGAGTTTGCTGTCGAAATGGCACACTATGTGCGAGAGAACGGCATCAATCACCAAACCCCAAGCCACAGCATATCCGTGAGCAATAGGGGCGTTGCGCTGCATGGCGTAGCTCTCGAAGGCGTGTCCGGCGGTGTGTCCGAGGTTGAGAGCTCGGCGTATGCCGTGTTCGTGAGGGTCTTGACGGACTACGTCAGCCTTGATTTCCACCGACTCTTGCAGCAAGGTGAGCAGATGGTCAGGATCGCCCGAAGTGATGTCGTAGTTCAAGAGCTTATCAAATGCGCTTTGCCCCTTTAGCAGACCGTGTTTCAGCATCTCGGCATAGCCCGACTTCACCTCTTCGATGGGCAGCGTGGCGATAAATGCAGTAGAAATAATCACATCCGAAGCCTCGTTGAACACTCCGATTTCGTTCTTTAGGCCGCGGAAATTGATGCCCGTTTTGCCGCCAATGGCAGCATCTACGGCGCTGAGCAGTGTGGTGGGGATATTGATAAACGGAATGCCGCGCTTGAATGTGCTTGCAGCAAATCCGCCCAAGTCGGTCACCACGCCTCCACCGAGGTTAATCACCATGGAATGGCGTGTGCCACCCGCTTCGCCAATTTGCTGCCATACCGATGCCAGCGAATCGAGATTCTTGTGAATGTCGCCTGGCTCGATGTTCACGTTCACCGCCTCGGCGATAAAACTATTGTCGGCGAGTAGCGGCAACACATGCTGGCGGGTGTTGCTATCCGTGATTACAAAGAGACGATTGAACTTCTTATCCTTGAGGATGGAAGTGATGGCATCGCTCACATTGTTGGTGAAAAGTATGTTTTGATGTTGCATTGAGAGGCGGTTTTATAGTGATGTATTTCTAAAATCTTCAATCAGTTGAGGCAGACACTGCGCAAATTCGGGCATCGAATCGAACACCAAGTCGGCGCCGCTATCTATGAGGTTTTGCTTTGGCACAGGTCCGGTGGTGATGGCTATGGTGAAAGCTCCGCTGGCGTGCCCGGCTTCCACTCCGAGAGGAGCGTTCTCTATTACGATAGTCTGCGTGGGAGCAGCACCGATGCGCTGCTGAGCCATCAGATAAGGCTCAGGATTAGGTTTGCCGTGCTTCACATCAGCGGCAGTGATTCGCAGATGCGGTTCAAACAGGCCCTCGTATTCCTCGTCGATGCGGCGCAACGTGTCGGGCTGACCACTTCCGGTGACGAGCACACGCTCTATGCCCGAGCGTTTGAGGCACGAAAGCACATCGTGAGCGCCCGTAATCACATCTACTGGCCCGGAATTGCGAAAGTATTCAGCCTTGATTTTATAGAGTTCGCGAGCCTCCTCCACGCTTACCTCCTTGCCGCAATGGCGGCGAAAAAGCAGGTTGATGGTGGCAACGCCGGTCATGCCCTCATAGAGGTAGAACTCGTCGCGATTAGCTTCGATGCCAAGTTGGTCGGCAAGGCGTTTCCAAGCCAAAGTGTGAAAGGGCATTGAGTCGAAAAGCACGCCGTCCATATCGATAAGGGCGGCTTTAATGTCGAGGTGTTGCTGGTGGTTTGCCTCGAGGTAGCGCAGAATGGCGGTTTTATTATTGTTCATCGCTAAGAATTATCTGGCTGTGATGTGGAAACATCCTTGTTTTACTTCAAATTTCACGTAGCAGCGGCCTTTTTCGCGTTCATCGTAGAGTATTTCGGCGAGAATGTTCTTCAAGTCGCCCTGATCGACCACAAACGACGGGTCGAGGCAGATAAAGCGCGAATAGCTGATGTCGAAAGTAGTGGCAAAGCAGTGAGCCGATGTTTCAGAGGCATTAAGGTTGCGGCGGCGCAGTTTAGCCACCGAGCGCTCAGTGCGCAGCACACTTGTAACCTTGATGCGGTATTCATGACCGCCTCGTGCGCGAATGGTGTCGGAAAAGCGTCTGCCAATATCGTTGAGGAGCGACGCAGCGCGAGGCACCAGATAAGGCAGCGAATGGCTAAGGTCATCGACCGTATAGTTGTCGCACGACTCGATGTGCTGAATTGGAGTCTTAAGATTATAAGCATCGCGCAGAGAGCAGATTGGGTCGATTCCGATGGCTTGTGCAGCGGCGAGATGCAGGTCGTTGACGTCGCAGAATATGGTGCGAAGCGGGCGCGGCACTATGTAGGTGGGCAGGCGGTGCACAGTGGTGTCGGCAGCAGCTGGAGAGTCTTCAGCAGCTACTGCAGCAACTGTGTCGGCAGCCTCGTTTTCGATTTCGGCATTGCCTCCGCAAGACATAACCCCACAAGCCAACGCCGCAAGAAATATATATGAAAGTCGTTTCATTATCAGTGTGAGTAATAGCTATATTGCAATAAATATAAGTGAAATGTTTAGCAAAATGCTATACAAAGGTAACTGAAAAGCTTGAAACTGAAAAATTAATCGCTATATTTCAAGAATATGAGCTATCTCTAACGATGCGAAATGGCTGCGATTGGCTGAAAACAGACAGCGATTACCAGAGGGAGAAGAATGTGTGGCGGTGGGCATTGATTTTGCTGAGGGGGTGGTGCTACTTGCGGAAAAATGTTGTAATTTTGCAGGCGGAAAAGTGTTGTGGTTAGCAACCTGATAGATAAAACTACGAAAAAAAGATTTGAAATAGGTTTATGTGGATATTGCTTGCAGTGATGTCGTCGCTGTGTTTGGGCGTTTACGACATCTTTAAGAAATTGTCGCTTGGCGGCAATAATGTTCTCACCGTATTGTTTTTCAACACGATGTTCGGCGCACTGCTTATGTCGCCTATATTGGCGCTGACAGTGGCAGAGGGCAGCATAGGTTTTGGCGGCGACCCGATGGGGCATGTGTATATCTTCATTAAGGCTCTTATAGTGCTGTCGTCGTGGACGATGGGCTACTATGCAGTGAAGAATCTGCCGCTGACCATTACCGGACCAATAAATGCCACTCGTCCGGTGCTGGTGCTGCTTGGAGCGTTGCTTATCTTCGGCGAGACGCTTAATGCGCTTCAGTGGGTGGGCATATTGCTCGGTTTCTGTTCGCTGTTCTTTATCAGTCGCTTGGGCTCGAAGGAGGGCTTCTCGGTGAAGCACAGCGTGTGGTTATGGCTGATGCTCGGAGCTACGGTGATGGGCGCAGTGAGCGGACTCTACGATAAGTTTCTGCTCCGCTTGTACGAGCCGCTGCAAGTGCAGGCGTGGTATTCGCTCTATCAATTTGTGATAATGGGCACCGTGCTGATGGTGATTAAGCGCATGTCGCGCGACAACACACCGTTTGTGTGGCGCTGGACCATACCTTGCATTGCCCTCTTTCTCACCATAGCCGATGTGGCATATTTCTATTCGCTGTCGATAGATGGCTCGATGATTTCGGTGGTGTCGATGATACGTCGCGGCAGTGTGCTCGTGTCGTTCCTCTTCGGAGTGGCAGTGCTACGCGAAAAGAACGTGAAAATGAAGCTTATCGACCTGTCAATCTTGCTTGTGGGCTTGATTTGCCTTGTGCTCGGCAGTTGATTTATGTAATGGTTTGCCGAAAATAGAGGCTTTGGTTGCTTTAGTGGCGATGATTTTGTAATTTTGCGGAATAAAACTATAATCAACCTAAAATAAAAACTACAATCTATGATATTAAAAGCTGACAAGCCAGTTGCATTGTGTAGCGACCATGCAGGATATGCTACCAAGCAGGCAGTGATAGCCTATCTGGAGCAGGCGGGCATAGCCTATAAAGATTTTGGAACATATAGCGAGGAGAGTTGCGACTATCCCGACTTTGCGCACAAATGCGCCGAAGCTGTGGAAAGCGGTGAATGTTATCCCGGCATAGGCATCTGTGGCACTGGCGAGGGCGTGTGTATGACGCTCAACAAGCACCAAGGCATACGCGCAGGATTGTGCTGGAAACCTGAAATTGCCGCCTTGACTCGTGAGCACAACGATGCGAATGTGCTGGTAATGCCGGGCAGATTTATCAGCAATGAGGAGGCATTGGAGATTACCAAGACGTTCTTGTCAACCGAATTTGCAGGCGGACGTCACCAACGCCGCATCGACAAGATTCCATTGAAATAATTGATAAAAATAAGATAATAGTGAGGCAGCGTCATTAGATGTTGCCTCGCTTGCTTTATGCTGCTGCGGTGTTTAACAAGGATTTTGCGCAAATACGGCACACCTCACGCGGATCTGGCGAGCGTTTTTTATCTCACACAGATCTAACAGATACAAACAGATTGATTTATTCAGCAGATGC
>CALZAF010000176.1 GCA_945612775.1 uncultured bacterium
CTTCACCAAAAGCATCATCAAGCCGGCTATAATGGCTGGGAAGATAGAGAATAGCATCCATATCATATTCTTAACGGCATCGGTGTCCTCCGGGGCGATGGTCACCACGGTCTGACCGTCGGCATTAGTGCCCGAGATAAAGCCCACCATACCCAAAAGCAGTGCCACAAGGGCGCCTGAAATGGCTGAACCGAACTTCTGCGACATTGTTCCCGACGAGAAGATAAGTCCGGTGGATGATGTGCCATTCTTTTCGGTTGCATAATCGGCAACGTCGGCATACATCGACCACAATAGTGGCGAGTAGAGTCCGATACCGATAGAAGTGAGGATTACGATAGCCACCATCACCCAGATGTAGCTTGGGTCCATAGGGATAAAGAAGAATGCGATAGATGTGACCATACAGATGGCTGCCGACCACATGAAGGCGTTCTTCTTCGAACCAATCATTCGGGTGAACGCAGGCGAAAGTCCGCCGAAAATCATGCAAGTGACTTCACCGAATGTCATAAACACGGTGTAGTTGATGATAAGTCCGCTCACAGTAACTTCGCCGCCAAGGCAGTAGGTGAGCATATAGCCTGCCACTGCATAGCGGAAACCGTTGAAGAAGTTGCTGCAAATACCTATAAGGGTGAGATAAATCCATGGCTTGTTGCGGAAAAGATCGGCAAACGGACGTAGCGAGAACTTCTCGGCACGCACTGGTTTTAGGCGTTCTTTAGTGAGCAGACCGCAAGCGAGTGTCATCAGGGCTGCCACAGCACCAAGTCCGGCGCCGAGCACTGCATACTGGTGCGCTTCGCTGCCACCCACCATCTTCTGCAAGTATGGGAACGACAAGAGGGTGATAAAGCCCATTGCATAGGCGCCCACCATACGGAATGATGAAAATTGGTTCTTCTCGTTGTCGTCGTCGGTCATCACGCCCAAGAGCGAGCCGTAAGGCACATTCACTGCGGTATATACAGCCATCATGAGCAGATAGAGCGAGTATGCCCAGATGCGCTTGCCCACAGGTCCGAATTCTGGAGTGTAGAGCAATAGGGCAAACACGAGTCCGAGAGGAACTGCGCCAAATATCAGCCATGGGCGATAGGTGCCCCAACGCGACTGAGTGCGGTCGGCAAGACTACCCATCAACGGGTCGGTAACTACGTCGAACATGCGCGCCAAGAGCATCAGCGTGGCTGTGTCGGCCACTGTAAGTCCAAATATATTGGTGAAGAACAGTGGAAATGCTATCGACATCACTTTCCATGTGATACCACCTGCTGCCGCATCACCTAAAGCATAGCCGATTTTTTCTGAAAACTTTGCCATTTACTTTATTATTTTTAGGTTAATGGCATCCCCCTCCACTTTGGGGAGAAGGATGCCGTATGAGAATTTAAGATTATTTCTTTGGAGTGTTACCCATAGTGAACACAAGTTTGCCACCCTGCATGATGTCGTCGTGTGTGAAGAATGGTTCGGTGAGTTCCTTGCCATTCAATTCCATGCTCTGGATGTACTTGTTTTCGCGGCTGTTGTTGATGGTTTCTACCACAAACTTGTTGCCGTTGGTGAGGTTGATGGTCACCTTGTCGAAGATAGGACGGCCAATAGAATAAACTGGCTTGCCCGGACATACTTGATAGAAGCCCATAGCATTGAGGATATACCATGCCGACATCTGTCCGCAGTCTTCGTTGCCCGAAAGGCCGTTGTCGTTGTTGAAATATAGTGTGTAGAGCACTTGGTCAACGAGTTCTTGAGTCTTCCATGGCTGACCACCATAGTTATAGAAGTGAATAATGTGGTGGCTTGGTTCGTTGCCGTGAGCATACTGGCCGATAAGGCCCGAGATGTCGGCTGAAACTGCTTCGCCAGTGATTTCCGACGATGCTGCAAAGAGGGCATCGAGCTTAGCGTTGAATGTATCCTTTCCGCCAACGAGTTCCATCAAACCTTCTGGATCGTGAGGTACGAACCACGACCATTGCCATGCATTACCTTCGCAGTAGTCGTCGCTGCGGTGTGTGCTGCGTGCTGGGTCGAATGGAGTGCGCCAGTTGCCTTGGCTGTCCTTGCCGCGCATATAGCCCACTTCTGGGTCGTAGTAGGTCTTATAGCCTTGGGCAAACTTCTCATAGAGTGCTGCACCTGCAGTGTCGCCCACTTCCTTGGCTATTTGAGCTATACACCAGTCGTTGTAGGCAAATTCGAGTGCCTTTGCCACTGCTTCGTTGTCCTTGTCGCATGGCACATAACCTATCTTGTTCTTCCAGTATTTTGCAGGATTCATCAAGATATCTACCACTGCCTTAGGAGCGATGATGCCTGTGGTGTCGTATTCAGCCACACGGCGCATTGCCTTATAAGCCTCGTTGATGTCGAGGTCGCGGTAGCCCTTGAGATAAGCATCGGCGATGATTGGCACTGAGTGATAACCTATCATACAGCCAGTGTAGTTGCTATGCAATTCCCACATTGGCAAGATGCCGCCTTCGCGAGCCTTGAGAAGCAGCGAATTCACCAATTCGCCGTTGAACTCAGGAGCGATGATGGTCTGCAATGGGTGCCAAGCGCGGAAGGTGTCCCAGGTAGAGAAGATGGTATATACAGGCTTGTTAACGTCGCCTTGGTGAACCTTCATGTCCATGCCGTAGTAGCGACCGTCGGCATCGGTGAAGTTATATGGCTGCAAACCTGCGTGATAGAGAGCTGTGTAGAATATAGTGCGCTGGTCGGCATCGCTTGTTTCGATGTCAATCTTAGCCAAATAGTCGTTCCAACGCTTTTGTGCATCAGCCTTTACGCCGTCGAAATCCCATTCAGGAATTTCGCTAAGCACATTGTTCTTTGCACCGTCGATATCCACTGCCGAAACGCCCACCTTGGCATAAATCACTTCGCCTTCTTCGGTGTTGGCGAACTTGAGCAATGCCTTGCGGCGTGGTTTCTGCTTCTCGCCCACTGTCACGGTGTCGTCAACGATAGTATAGGTGAACGGCTTAGAGAACTTAGCGTAGAAGTTGATATATTGGTCGAACGCCCAGTATTTGGTCATCTTGTGGCCCACCACTTCGGTGTCGCTAATCACGTCGAGCTGCATCTCGAAGTTGATTTGGTCGTCGAGAGCATAGTCGAGGTCCACAATCACGCCAGCATCTTCCGATTTAGGGAAAGTCCAGCGGTGAATTGCGCCGCGAGTGGTAGAAGTAATTTCAGCCTTGATGCCATAGCGGTCGAGCATCACCGAGTAGTAGCCCGGTTCTGCCACTTCGCGTTCGTGGCTAAATGCCGAGGCATAAGCCTTGGTCTGGCCGCGTTCTTCCTCTTGTGTAATGTCTTGGTTGCCTACGGTAGGCATCAGGAGCACGTCGCCCAAGTCGCAGCAGCCTGTGCCGCTCAAGTGGGTGTGCGAGAATCCGTTGATTGTGCTATCGTTGTAGTAATAACCCGAGCAGGCATCCCAACCGTAGATTCGGGTGTCGGGACTTGGCTGGATTCCTCCGTATGGCACCACAGCACCCGGATAGGTGTGGCCATGGCCGCCGGTTCCGATAAACACATTCACATATTGCAAATAATTTTCATTCGTTTGCTGCTGGCTACAGCTGGTGGTTACCATACCAGTAGCCATTAGCATTGCTAAAAGCACAGTAGCGGCAATACTACTTAAATGTTTCTTCAGTTTCATCAGAAAAATGTTATTATTTTTACTTGGTTAAAGGTTATAGTTTCCACAAAGATACACATTTAATGTGAATTGCCTCATTGAGTTGTTCGTTTTTTCGCTTGTTTCGAATAGATTTTTTGCCCGTTTTTGTCATTTTGCGTTTTGGCACGCCATTTGCAGGTATATTAAGTGCGGGAAGACCGAATTAGTTCGGGCAAATCTTCCCCAATATGCGCTTTTATGCGCAAGAAATTTTTTTTTCATGATGATACTGAAAAAAATAGTATGAATTTTTTCACTAAACCATCAGCGGAACTAAGCACGCAACTAATAACATTATATTAACCCAAAAATCAAAGAAAGGAAAGAAAGTATGGAAACTAACACAACTTCTCGCATCCACAATCTCATCATCCTCGACCGCAGCGGTTCGATGTACAGCATCCGCCAAGAAGCGGTGAATCACCTCAACGAGTGCCTGCAAACCATCAAGTGCGCTCAAAAAGAGAACGAAGGTCAGAAGCACTCTGTCACCATCGTCACATTCAATCACAAGCCACAGTATTTGTTCATCAATTCCGACCCGGATTTTGTGAATGAAATCACGATCAGCGACTATTTGCCCGAAGGCACGACCGCTCTCTACGATGCCATAGGCTCATCAGTACAGGCACTTCGCAAAGTGGTGCAACCGGGCGATTGTGTGCTCGTGTCGATTATCACCGACGGCTACGAAAACGCTTCGCGCGAATACTCGCTCGGAAATGTAAAGAAGCTCATCGAGGACACTTCGGCTGAGGGCTGGGTTTACACCTTCATGGCTGCCAATATCGACGAACATGCCGTTGCCCGCGACTTGTCGATTAAGAATGTTGACAACTTCTGCAGCGATAGCGAAGACTTTTGCAAAAAGTCGGCAACCTGGAATCGCTCACGCAAAGCATTCTACTGCAAACGCGCCTTAGGCAAAGACGTCAGCAGCAACTTCTTCAACGACGACGACGAATAAAGGCACATCTCTATAGCTTTTAGCACCCATCTAATCATCAAGGCGAGCCACACCAGGCTCGCCTTTGTAATCCGAGTTCTAATAAAAGCTTGGGATTATAAAGCATTGCGCAGATTTGCGTCATTTTGCACCGATAAGGCGAAGAAAATCTTTGAAAAATTCTAATTCTCAGATTTTCTGCGTATATTTGCAGATTAAGGATAAGTTGAATAGCAAAAAAAACAGACGATACAGATATGGCACTACCGATAGCATCAATACCCGTACTGACCGGCGAAGTGGCTCAGCAATTCGAAGAGCGAGCCCAAGCCGTCTATCAGCGCTATCTCAACCGCAC
>CALZAF010000177.1 GCA_945612775.1 uncultured bacterium
ATTACCCCTGGGCTTGCAATTGCCAAAAGGTTAGCACCAAAATCAAACCCGAATGGTGGCCTAATGACCTTGAATAGCAATTATTTAGGCATCCAGGATACCATAAATTTCTCAATACACAACAAAGCCCCACGATGCAAAATCATGGGGCTAAACTATCTTCTCACAGTAAAGAATCAATTCTATTGTTTCTTGATTACGATATTCTGGGTATATAAGCGCTTTATCACGTCGCGGAACGCCTTAAAATCGGCATTTCTTGCGGCTGCATAGCGGCCCTTGGCGATGTGCACTTTCTGAGTCACCACTATGGTGCTACCATCGGCGCTCTGCTCGCAAGTCTCCTCCACCCTGCCAAACTCGCAGTCGGTGACCGAAGGTTTGGGCAGCGATTCCACAGTCAAGCCCTCGGCAAGATGAAAGCGAGTGCGATACACCAAGCCACTTGCGCCCACATCGATGTCGTTGTGGCGAGTGGTGAGAGTATATGTGCCGTAGTCGGGAGTATTAGGATTGATTGGAGCAAACAAGCGCATGCCGCTTTTCTTGCCGTAAACCTGCTGCGCAGCCACAAATCGCACCTCGCCATAAGGCACTGCAGCCTTTTCGACATGCAAGTCGATTCCACTCAGTTCCACATTGCTCTGCTTGAGCATCGATTTTAGCGACATATCCACCTTTTTAGCCTCAGCCTTGCCCAGACGCTCGGCATAGGAATAGCCGTCGAGCATCATCTTGCGGCGCACTTCAAGGCGCGCCGAGAAGTCGGCTGCTATAGTGACATCCACATCCACCGTATCCACTCTAAGGTCGTCGCTATAGTCCGTCACCCTCACCATCTCTCCGCCATCGGGCTTCACCAGCAGCGTCTGATGTCCGGCTATATCATCGTGCACAAAGCCGAATGGCAGCGTGGCATTGGTACATTCGAGCCATAGCGTATCGCCAGGCAATGGCACTTGCAGGATGGCGTGATTAAACTCAGTAACGTTGGCAAAATCGTCCATCACATTGGCTTTTGAGGTGCTTATCACGGCATAATTGCTCTCGATGCCTATCTCCTTTAGCATCGATTTCATATAGAACGACAGCGCTTTGCAGTCGCCAAAGCCTTTAGCAAAGACGTCAGCCGCAGCCATAGGGCGATAACCGCCTATACCCAGCTGAATGCTCACATAGCGAGTGTTTTCTTCGATGAATTGGTAGAGCGCCTTCACCTTGTCGCGATCGGTGGCGCAATTGTCGGTGAGTTGATGCACCTTAGCCTTCAGCGCGTCGGGCAGCGCGTCGCGGCCCTCAAACAGTCCGTTCAGCCACTTTCCGAAGCTTTTCCACGACTGCATATCGCCTTTGAAGCCGTCAAACACAAATCGCTCAGGCGCAAACACCACATGCGGCACCACAGCATCCATCGATGGGCTAAATGCCTCGCTCGGAATGGATGGCAAATCGTTCATCTCCACCGTGGCGGTAATCACACCGGCGTTCTTACTGATTTTCACCGCTCCGTCGGCATTAATCTCCTTATATCGCAGCCCCACCTCGTTGGGCACGGTTATGCTGTAGCTCGCATGCTTCACACTCTGGTTGCGGTCGCCGTATGGCGCAAAGCCAGCAAAGGCTATCGACGAATTCTTTATCTTTTTTTCTATCTCATAATGCACCGTGTAGGGATAGCGCGGCGCATACGATTCGTAGTAGTAGGTATAAGAATCGTCGGACATCGACGACGACAATTCGGTCATTTTCAAGTCCTTTTTGGCAATTTTCTTCACCTCTTTGCCATCAGCATCGGTAATCACGCCTTTAAAGTTCTCGAGCGACACAAATCGGTCGCAAAATATGGCTATATGGCCCTGACCGTCGCCATTCTCGTTGAGTATGGTCACAGTCATCGACTCACGGCTTGTGCCGCTGGAGATAGACTTATACACCACTTCTCGGCTGTAATCCTCTATCACCGAGTTTATTACCTCGGCGCAGGTCCATACAGGTGCAGCGAGCAGCGCAAGCGCCGTTAGCATTAATTTCCTCATAGGCATCACTCAGTTTTCTTTAGCACCACCATCTGATTATTCTTTTCCACCACAGCCTGGTAGAAGTTCTTGAGGTCCTCATATTCCGACGCTTCGAAGAACTGGCGTCCGATGTTGAGTTTATAGAGCAGCTGCAATTGGTTGCCCACTTGCTTTAGCAGATACTGGCATGAGCAAGTGCCGTCGTTAAACTTCAACGCGCCCGATTGAGGCAATTCTTCCACCTCATAGCCATCGGGGAGGGTTATCGACGAGATTATGTTCACGCTCTGCGTGCATGACAGTTCCACAGGGAAAATGCGCTTTTCTTGCACAAATGGGTTGTCTTTCTCGTCGAGCACCACCATCGGGTTGAAATATATGCGGTCGTCGGCCACATCTACGGTCTTGCTAAATTTCACTATATCCACCACGCGGTTGCCATATTCGTTCAAGCCTGTGGTAGAGAACGATTCCACCTCAAAATCGTTGTTTTTCTTCAGATCTTCAATATATTTTATCGAGTCGCTCTCCGACTTAAAGTTACGGCGGAATATCCACGAGAATATGCCCGAGCGGGCAGAACGCTTCATGCCTTGCAGCGTGCCGTCGGCGCTCAAAGTCGAAGTAATGGTTTTAGAGAGCTGATTCTTCGAGAGGTCGGAGATGTCTGCCCAAGCATCTTCGCCTATCACTCTTGCCCGCTCCACGCGTTCATCGGCAGGGAGGGCGTCGATATAGGCATCTTTATCGCTGGCATCGATGTAGTGCAGAGTGTTGCCATCTACATATCGCACCACCATGTCGCTCAAGCGCTCGAGCGAGGCTCTAAGCATAGGCATTCGGCCGTTGGAACGCGAACTCAGCACCACAGGAGCGCACGAGATGCCGCATTTGCGCAGCATCGACATGAATATAAAGTTCATATCGCCGCTGGAGCCAACGCCTGCGGAGATAGCCTTCTTCACGTCGGCAGCATACCATGTGCGCTTGCCGTTCCACTTCATCTTGCTGTGCAGCAAGTTCATCAGAGCCACCACGCGCTCCTCCACCGGCATAGTTTCGCTTATGCCAAGTTGCTTTATTTCCTTGTCGTAAGGGCATCCCATAGCCATAGGGAATTCCTCATCTTCCTTCAGCGTCTTTTCCACATCACTCCATGTGGTGGATATGGTCTTGAGCATTTCGCCAGGGAATGCTGTGCCCGAAAATTCAAATTCCGCCATTGCCTGATAGTCGCGATGCGACCACACAAACGGTTCGTTGTCAAGTGCAGGGATATTGTCGCCCTCTATCTTATATCGGCGAGCAGCACACGAGAGCGCCTCGGTGGTGCCCCAACCGGTAATCACCGAGAACTTGCACCCGTCGTCTTTCACATCAGTTACGAGCGGGAACACGCCTTGCTGTGACACATTCACTATGAAATACTCTGGAATTATGATGTCTAATCTACTGCTTATCACTGGAATAGATTTTTGTGCCACCCAGTCGTTTAGCTTATGCACCAGCGGCGAATGGAGGGTATATTTATATTCCAAGATAGTACCCTCTTTAACATTTGGGATGGCGAACTTCACCAACTTGTGCTTTGTGCCGAGTTTTTCCTCAAACACATTCTTCTTGTCGAGCTGGGTCTTTACCACCTTGCCGTTCTCCTCATTGTAGGCATTAGCTTCGAGGCCACGCACACTCTCGCCGTCGGAGAACAAAATATTCACGTCAGCCACTCCCACACCTTCGGGTTTAAGCACCTTGATGCGCTTGGTGTAGTTATATTCTATATAGAATCCTATGGTATTAGAATACTGATAATACACATCGCCATAGTCGCAGAGATAAACTGCTCGAGCCGTAGTGTCGGGCTCATACACCTTCATATCGAGTTCTTGCTTCGTGGGCTTGGTTCCAAACTTTATCACTTCAGCCGCCGATGCCGTGAGGCTGCTAAGCAGCATTGCTGCCAATAACACCAACACTCCTTTTTTCGCATTTGTTTTCATAGGCTATTTCAATTAGTGGGTTAGTTTTATTGTTTATTCTACGCAAATATATCCACTATTTCCCATTTTTCAAATATTTTGCGATGACAAATGGCATTTCATAACAATAATATATTTCTTTTACGAAAATATTTCTCCCCCCGAAATATTTATTACATTTGCAATACAAATACCAAAATCAAAACAAGATTATCATGAAAGCTCATCAAATTACCATATTATTTATCATTGCAACTGCATTAAGCAGCTGCATCGATGAATACAAAATAACCGATGATCAGTTTATCGGGAGCGGAAAGGATATTTTGTATATCGATGGGCGCATTCTTGCCGGAGCTATGTCGTATGTTTACATAGAGAAACCCGTAGCAATAAATTCCGATAAATCGGCCACCTATGTGGAAGATGCAACAGTGGCAATCGTAGGTGACAATGGCTACGATAGCGGGAGCATTTTTTATAATGCCGATTCTTATCGCTACGACATTGACACCTATGACATTGACCCAAATGCCAAATATAAGATAGTGGTAAACTATGGCGGTAACACCTACGAGTCGGACTTCTTGACTTGCGAAACGACTCCCGAAATCAAAAACCTTTATTATCGTGAAGACTATAGATCAAATAGCTTGATATTTTACGTTGATGCCGATGGTGATGAATTCACTCACAACTTTATGTGGACTTTCGACGAAGATTACGAAGTGCATGCTAACGTAAATATGCTCTATACCATGCATGACAATGGATATATTATACAATACGAACCATCAGCATTCCCCGAACTCGACAAAGAGAATAAGTATAATCCATATATGTATTGCTGGACCCACAGGAAATCAAAAAATATTAATATCTATTCTACCTCATATTTAACCGAGAATGTAGTAAAAATGCATGAAGTGGTCAGAATTAAAGTGTCGCTACGCTGCTTCGACCACTTATATTGCATAACATTATACCAAAGTTCAATAACTGA